>JAAYHN010000131.1 GCA_012735395.1 Alcaligenaceae bacterium
GGGGCAAAGTCATCAGAGTCACCGTACTTGTCCGAGACGTACTTGATGAACAGCATGAACAGGACGTAGTCCTTGTATTGGCTGGCATCCATGCCGCCGCGAAGCTCATCGCACGATGCCCAGAGCGATGAGTAGAGGTCTGATTTTTTAATAGCCATGTAGAGTACTTAATAGATGAGGCGAGGATACTAATTCAATGTGTATTTTGATGATAAATTTACTGTAACACAAATTATTACAAACAACTGTTATACGCAGCGCCTGCTATTTTTAGTATTCCAGATTTTTTCAAACATATATCACCTTAATGAAAGCAGGTAGCAATCACCTGCCCTTTATGCCATTTTTTCATTAAGGAATCCCCATGTCTGAATCATTCGCTATGCCACCTTCCGCTGGCATAAAGCATTCCATTGTCTTGTGCCCACAATGCGGCTCACCCCAAATCCAACTCAAACAAACCGGTAAAAAGCTCGGTGGTGCGATTGGCACGTTTGCCGGCATGCTTGGTGCCTTATCCAGCGCCAGCAAAGGCGCTACCGTGGGTGCTGTCGTGGCACTACGTACGCTTCACCCCGCTAACCCCTTGAACAGTATTACCGCTGCCGTACTGGGCGCTCTGGCTGGCGGTGCAGTCGGTTGCACCACAGGCGCTACCCTTGGCCAGCTTATCGATGAAACGGTGCTCAACAATTACCTGTGCCTTCACTGTGGGCATACCTTTTCCAATTCCTAATTACCTTTCTCAGGAGAATGATCATGGCTCACCATATTGAACAAATGGCCTACATTGGCCAAACACCCTGGCATGGGTTGGGTAACCCGCTATCTGCCAACCAACCGCTTGAAGTCTGGCAGCAGCAAGCCGGTATGGATTGGGAAATCAAAGCCTCTCCGGTGCAATTCACCGATGAGGACAACGACACACCAGGCCTCTTGCTTCCATTTCCTCAGAATAAAGTGCTGTACCGCTCTGACACGTTGGCGCCGTTATCGGTGGTCAGCCAACGCTATCAGGTTGTGCAACCGCGTGAAATTTTGGAGTTTTATCGGGACTTGACCGAGGTGTCCGGTTTTCAGCTTGAAACTGCTGGCGTATTGAAAGGCGGCAAGAAAGTATGGGCACTAGCCCGTACCGGGCTGTCCACCACGTTACAAGCCAACGATACCACCAATGCTTACATTTTGCTGGCAACGGCTTGTGATGGTTCTTTGGCAACGACCGCACAGTTTACAGCCGTTCGAGTGGTCTGCAATAACACCTTGGCCATTGCGTTTGATGACAACAAGGGTGCGGTCAAAGTGCCGCACAGCACGACGTTCAATGCAGAAGCGGTTAAACGTCAATTGGGCATTTCGGTTTCTAGCTGGGATACGTTCATGTATCGCATGAAGCAGCTCAGTCAGCGACGGGTTAAACAGGCAGAAGCTGAAGCATTTTTCAGGGCGCTATTTACAAACACTCAGTCACGTTCTTCAGCCAAACCCAATGAGCAATCCATGACAAAAGCTTTGAGTATTTATAACGGACATGGTCGTGGTGCAGAGCTGGGGAGTTCTAAAGGAACCGCACTGGGCCTGCTTAATGCCGTGACTGAGTTTGTGGATCACGAACGTCGTGCACGAAATACCGATTACCGGCTGGATTCCGCCTGGTTTGGTCAAGGTGCGGTTCTTAAACAAAAAGCGCTGGATGACACATTGTTAATGCTGGCATGACATCAATTTTCATTTATCACTACGGCATAAGGCTCGGCGATGTCATGTCGCCGGGCTGTATGCGTTTTATGGAGCAAAATCATGAATAACGCTGTTCAAATACAATCCCAGACCGTTGCGCTTCGCCCTGCTTTACGTCTGGTTAAAACAAATAAGCTTTCTCGGGATGAATGGCTGGAAGTCCGCAAGCACGGCATTGGCAGTTCAGACGCCGCGGCAGCAGTCGGATTGAACCCCTATAAAAGCCAGCTGGAACTGTGGATGGAGAAAACAGGCAGGGATGCCGGTTTACCCAAGCCAGACCCTAACGATACCAGTGCGCCCGTTTATTGGGGCACATTGCTTGAGCCGATTGTTGCTGCTTCTTATACCCAACAAACCGGTCGCAAGGTCCGAAAGGTCA
>JAAYHN010000132.1 GCA_012735395.1 Alcaligenaceae bacterium
AGGTGTAGGGGAAGACGAGGGCGCTGCCTGGGGGTTCTGCATTTTTATTTTGACAATTCATTAAGCGGGATTCATAGATTTTACCTTATATCCTGACGGCTGAAGCAAATAGAAAATGTCTTGCCTGTTCCATAGGGTAAGGTATTTTCCACAATCGATAAAAAAGTCCTTAAAATCACTATTATCTTTTTTATCTATTTCAACTATAAATCGTTCCCATCATGTTGCTTCTTGGGCCTATCAACAGGCCATAGACAATAATTATCTGCTTTGGGAGGGCGGTAAAAATACCCGTTTTGCTTCCAGGAGCCGGAAAAATAGGTAATATTGGCAGGTAGAGGAAGTCTTAGTTTTCGTTTATAGTTATGAAGAAATCAGTAAACCAGTTACCGGAAATCAGTGAGTTGCACGCCATTCTGACAATTTTTTTATTCGCTTACAAGCGCCCCGCGGTCACCTTTCTGCGCAAAGCCGTGTATGAGGCGGGCCTCCAGTGAAAAACCTGTTTGAAAACCTGCCGCTTGCCGCGGAGCATGAATGTTTTGATAATTTGCTGGCCGTACCCGGATTGCGGATTGAGCGAATTGTCTCGCATGGGCAGGCCAGCCCGCCCGGGTTTTGGTATGAACAGGACTGGGATGAATGGGTTATGGTTTTGCAGGGCGGGGCCGTATTGCAGATAGAAGGAAAGGAAGGGTTACTGACTTTGCAAAAAGGCGATCATTGCTGGTTGCCAGCCGGATGCCGGCACAGGGTGGTTTCTACGGATAAGGAAGAAACCACGGTTTGGCTGGCGGTGCATCGGGATAAGACAGAGTGAGTACGCTTCAGTAAGAAACAGATGGCAGAAAGAAACCGGGTGGTGGTATAAATACTGTTATGCGCACATAGCCAGCCAGGAGCCATGGATGATTGATTTAGCCTCCCCACTTAAAGCCGATACGTTTACCCATATCCGTATTGTTGTCGGGATTATTACCGGTTTATGCATGACCCGCCTGCTGAATGGCTTAAGCCGCTTTATCCAGCAGCCCAATAGGGATCATGTTTTCTTTGCACATATTGGCTGGACTTTTTTCCTGTTGCTGGATATGGTGAATTTCTGGTGGTTCCAGATCCGGCTTTCCAATGTGACGTCATGGAATTTTGAGCTTTACCTGTTTATTCTTTTCTATGCGTCCCTTTATTTCTTCACCTGTACCATTCTGTATCCCGACAAAATAGATAACATCAGCAGAATGGATGATTATTTTTTATCCAGAAGGGCGTGGTTCTTTGGCCTGTTGATTGTGCTTAATATTACAGACTTGATAGATACCTCCCTGAAAGGCCAGGCCTACCTGTTTTCACTTGGCTGGCCTTATGTTTTGCACTTGAGTGTTTTTGTTGTATTGTGCGGTTTTGCCATACGCAGCAGGCAAATCCGTTTTCATAAGGGATTTGCCGCTTTTGCCATTGTTGAAGAGTGCGTATGGGCCATATCCGCCTATAGCTCAATAGCTTAGGTGGATTCCTTTCCCGCTTTATCGGCGGGCGCTCCATTCTTTGCCGGCACTGTCTTTTCCGTTTATTTGATTGCCGTTAACGGTACCGGTGTATTGCTGGCCATTGGCTGTGAAGGTGATGTTGGCGCCTTGCATGCCAGCGTTGTAAATTTCGTGCCGTTTGCCATTAAGGGCATAATGGCCTTCCAGTTTCTGGAAAGTCTGTTTAAGGCGAAGCGTGGCATTATTGCCAAGCTCCCATGAACCATCAACCTTGGCAGGTACGACCCATTTATAGGCATTGCAGTATGACTTGCAGTTAAGATCGGTTTCAATTGATTCATCTGGCTCCCAGTCATCCATCATGAATGAGTTGGATACCACCCGGGTACCCGGTTTCATATTCAGCAGTATAGGGCGCAGGCGCAGGTTCAGTTCGGGCAGTAAAAACAGGGTCACCACAGTCGCATCAGAAAAGTCTGATTTGAAAATATCGCCTTCAACAAAAGTGGCCAGATCGGTCACGCCGGCTTTTTTTGCCGCTTCCTGTGACAGCTTGACCAGATCGGGATTGTATTCAATACCATGGGCCCGGGTACCGCGTTTGGCGGCGGCAATCACGGTCCTGCCGTCACCGGAACCCAAGTCAACCAGGTAGTCCTGGGGGGTGATGGCAGCCATGTCAAGCATGTGTGCCACCAGTGAATCAGCGGTGGGAACCCAGACCACATCTTTGCCCAATTGGCCGACGGTGGGGGTGTATTCTGTTGTTGAGTCATTGGCAACGGGGGTTTGTGCCCGGGCATGGGTACCCAGCATGAGAGCCAGTGTAAAAGCGGCGGTTGAAAACAGGCGAAGGCGGCGTCGTTGTCGGGTAAGTGATAATGCCATGGGCGTTTTCCTCATCAATAAATGGTGGTTATGCAAATGCAATTACTTGGGAGGGATAGGGATGTTGCTTGTGTTTTTAACGGTGGGGGCTTCGGTTTTTTGCAGCAGGAGCAGGGGCAACCCTGCCGCCAATACAGCCAGGCCGATCCACCCAGCCTGACCTGCATACATCACCCCTGAATACAGCATATAGCTGCAGAACAGGATAAAGAGAATGGGGGTGACTGGATACAGTGGCACCTTGTAGGGTAAAGCCTGGGCCGGGAAGCGCCAGCGTAGCATGAACAGGGCCAGCCCCACCAGCAGCATAAAACCCCAGAATACGGGGGCGGTGTAATTGACCATGGCCGCAAAACCATCCGGGTGGCTGGCTCCGAAAGCGGTTAATACCAGTGCCCAGCTGCCCTGGACAATTTGGGCATTGGCGGGTGTTTTGCCACGGCCGTCCCAAACACCCAGCCAGTGGCCGATGCGCAGGTCATGCGAGATGGAATAAAATACGCGGGCACCGGTGAAGGCGGTGGCATTCAGGGTTGAAATGGCGGCGACAATAATGGCAATGCTGACGATTTTTCCGCCAAAGGGGCCGGCAACCTGATGCATCATGTCGGTGGCCACCGCACTTGACGCACGCAAGCCTTCCAGTCCAAGTATGGATAGCAGGGCATAATTGGCCAGCAGGTATAACAATACCAATATGCAGGTGCCCATGACCAGTACTTTTGCCATATTGCGTTGCGGGTTCTTAATTTCGCCACTGAGGTAGGCCGCTTCATTCCAGCCGCCATAGGTAAGCAGTACAAAAACCATCGCAATACCAAGCACGGCCGTATCCGGTTCAATGGCTGGAGGGGTGGCAACCGTGGTTTCAGGCGTTCCAAACAGACCGAACAGGATAATGGCGCCAATGGCCCCCAGTTCCAGAAACGTGACGGTTAATTGAAGCCTTTTGCTTTCTACCGAGCCGATGACATTAACACCCGTTACCAGCAAAATGGACAGGGCAGCGTAAATGGCCGGGCCATATTGCCCCAGTGGCAGTAGCTGGTTGGCATAGTCGCCAAATACAAAAGCCACGGCGGCAATGGCACCGGTTTGTATGACGGTGCAACGGGCCCAGCCAAAAAGCAGGGCGACTGGCCTGCCGTAGGCACGGGAAAGGAAATGGTATTCACCACCCGCATCGGGGCGGGTCGTCTCCATTGCTCTCCCTTTTTTTGGGCAAGAGTAAGTTCCAGTATAACCATCAATTTGATGTTAAAGGAAAAAAATAATAACGTTCTGTTTCCGACATTCATCTGACACACGGCTTATGTTACCGTAGGGAAGAGTTTTTCACCGGAACGGAGGGAGCGTAGTGTTTGAACTTGTCGCGACAGGCTCGCAGAAACCATTAACGCAGACCGGTATGTGGAAACGGCCACATACCGTATTGGCGTCTATTATCCATACATTCTTTTTATTGTTGTTTTCTGTTTTTATTCTGTTTGCCGCGACTGCGGTGCAGGCAGCGACAGAATCATCAGCGACAGCGGCTTCATCAGCCCAGCTTGCAGATTTGCTGGAAAATGAACAGACCCGCAAGCAGTTGATTGAACAGTTGCGGGCTCAGATACCTGACACACAGATTACAACAGCTGCCCAATCCGAAGGCGTGGACTTCGATGACTCTTTCCCTGGAAAAGTGGCGCAGGGCACACAGGCTTTCCTGACCAAAGTGCTTGATGATTTTGGCCAGGCGGCCAGCACTGTTGGTGCGATGGTTCAGGGCGAAGAATTGGGTGGCATCCAGATGGCGCATTGGAAAAGTGCGCTGCTGAATTTACTATTGGTTATCGCTGTTACTGTTATTGCTTTTGTGTTGAGCCGCTTGCTGGCAGCCCGGTTTTTTGCGCGAATCAATCACTGGGTGGCCCAGTCTCCACAGTTCACGAAGCCGTCTCACCATCAGCATCTGTCTGTCGTTTTGCGCAAAGCCGCTGCGGTGCTGGCTGCGCTTGTTATTGATGTGCTTGCCATTGTGCTGGCCGGTCTGGCTGGTTATGGCATGGTTCTGGCTCTTGCCGGCACGGATGGTGTGGCTGGCGTATTTGAATCGCTTTTTGTCAATGCATTTGTTGTGGTTGAGCTGGTCCGCGCATTGGTACGGACCGTATTTGCCACACGCTTTCCACAGTTGCGATTGTTTGTCATGTCAGATGAGCTTGCGCGTTATTGGAATGCCTGGTTAAGCAAGCTGGTTGAGGTGGTTGGGTACGGCATGCTGGTGATTGTGCCGGTGTTTACGTCCCTGTTTACGCCCGCATTCGGCAGTATGGTTGGGCTAATGATTATGCTGGGCGTTTATATTTATGCGGTCAGGGGCATTTGGCATAACAGGGTACAGATACGTGAGCGATTAAAGCAACGTGCAAACCAGGCGCTCATGCCATTTTTGGGTACATTGATACGTTTGTTTGCCAGAATCTGGCATATTCTGGCCATCATTTATTTTACTGTTCTGCTGGTGGTAAGCCAGATAGACCCCGACAATGCCCTGCCTTTCATGGCACAGGCAACCCTGCAGACCGTTCTGGCGATTGTGCTGGGCTTGCTGGTATCTGTTGTGCTAACCGCCATCCTGAGCCGCCGGATCCGCCTGTCTGATGACATGCGGGGCCGCCTGCCTTTGCTGGAAGAGCGTATTAACTCCTATGTGCCGGCCACGCTCAAAGGTTTGCGCCTGTTTACGATTGGCGTCATATTGCTGGTTGTGCTTGACGCATGGCATGCATTCGACCTGACGGGTTGGGTGATTTCTGAATCAGGACGCTCCACCATTAACATGGTCGTTCATGTTGCCATTATTTTGTTGCTTGCCACCCTGAGCTGGACTGTTATTGCAAGCATTATCGAAAGCCGTTTGAGCGGAACCGGCCATAGCGCGCCCAGCGCACGGGAAAAAACCCTGCTGTCCTTGTTCCGGAATGCTGCACTGATTGTGATTATTACCATGACAGCCCTGGTGGTGTTGTCACAAATCGGGATTAATATCGGCCCCTTGATTGCCGGTGCCGGTGTGGTGGGTCTGGCGATTGGTTTTGGTGCCCAGAAACTGGTGCAGGATATTATTACCGGTGTTTTCATTCAGCTTGAAAATGGCATGAATGTTAATGATGTGGTGGAAGCGGGCGGTGTTTTTGGTACGGTTGAAAAAATGACCATCCGGTCGGTAGGGATGCGTACCCTGGATGGTGGCTATCACCTTATTCCCTTTTCATCGGTGGATGTGGTGGTGAACCATATGCGTGATTTTTCTTATCATATGGGGGAATACACCATTGCCCATCGGGAAAACGTGGATGATGCCATTTACCACTTGCAGCAGGCGTTCAATGAATTGATGCAAGACGAAGTATTGGCACCTGAAATTCTGGAAGAGATCACCATTCCCGGTGTGACAGCCATTAATGAGAAGGGTGTTACGATTCGGGTGTTAATCAAAACAACGCCGGGCATGCAATGGGCGGTCCAGCGTGGGTATAACCGGCTGGTCAAGAAGCATTTCAATGCGGCCAATATAGAACTGCCCTATCCGCATACCGTGGTTTATTTTGGCCAGGACCGGAATGGACACGCGCCTGCTGCCAATGTTCACCTGGCCAGGGCAAGGCCAAGGAGTGCGCCAGAGGGCAAGGCTGCGGCAGCCGGGCATACGCCAGGCCGCTTGACGCCGGTTAAACCGGGCTCGGCAGATGTGTTGGGCAATGAGCTGGAACAGGTGGTGCCCGATGAAGGTGATGAAGAGCAGGCTTCTGCCGGCAAGCCGAATCCGGCCTCATAGCAAGAGGGCGGGCGGGAGTTTCCTGCCCGCTGCAATTTAGTGTTGGCCGGGAATGTCTACCGTAAGGGCCACCAGCCGCATCACGAATGGGCGGACAAGAAGGACGCAGCAAAAAGCGACCGGCATGGCCAATGCATAAACTTTCAGGACGGTGGCCCAGTAATTGGGGCCTAAACCGGCCTGCACCGCAACAATCACGCAGCACATCAGGAACGCCATAATGATGGCCATGTAAAAAGCAAAAATATAAGCGGTATAGCGGCGATGCAGTTTTTTGAAGAGAGGTTTGCGTTTTGTGTCTGGGCTTGTCATAAGGTTTGAAAGGATATGAAAACGTTTCGGCAGGGCAGCGGTAAAGTGGATTGAATTGATTTAAAGGCCGTATTATGAAGCAGAAAAAATTTGAACGCCTGCGTGAAGCGCAAAAGGCTTATCACCGCCGCTGTAAATGGGTCATGAAAAATGGCATCTATGTCATTCATGCCTATGATGAAAAGCAGCCGGATGCCTTGTCATGGTGCGATGATGTCGGGTTCATTTTAGGAGACCGGCGTGTAATGGTCTGGTGGCAGCACCCGCGCACGAAGTATGCCGATGAGCTTGATGAGCGTGCAGGCAATGAGGCTGGTGAATCACCCCGCAACCGTGATTTTTTTGCTGGCTCCACCCCAAACTATAAACCTGTCGGGCGTTCACGCAAAAAAATCATTAATTACACCATACAGCCAACACAGGAAGACGTTCAACAATATTACGACAGGCTGGAAACCATTAGAAAACGGCTTCAAACGGAAGGGATAAGTTTTGAGGTCAAGCCCGGTTGGCGCCGTGAACGCCTAGCATGGGCTACCGGGGTAGAGTTGGTGGCACCGCTGGAAGTGCGTAATGAGGGTGACCTTAAAAACGTGGTTGATCTTGCAAACCGCCTGCTTCGGGGGCAAACTACGCTGGAGCGCGAATTTCCCGGGTATGCCTATGGCAGGGAACAGTGGCTGCAAGAACAGGACAGGCGTTAAACGTATAAAAAAGGGGGCTGATTGCGGTTTTGCACAAGCGCAGCACCGGTTTGACATTATTCTTGTGGCAGGTGGCCCCGGGTTGCCTGTGTCGGCACCTGCGTCTTTGGTCAATTTTTTCATTGAAAATACCCGCAAAAGTTGAATAGGTGTCCAACTTTTGCGGGTTAGTTCACTTTTGCGTGGGAATGTGTATCCAGTTTTCTGTTTGCTATGAATGTCGTTTTGTTAAGCCTAACCTGTAATATTACAAGCCTTAAGGCTTGTAACCCGAGTCTTTGATCACTTTGCCCCAGTATTCAATGTCACTGTTTAGCATTTTTTCCATCTCATTGGCCGGGACGAACTTGGGTGATAGCATGGCTTTGGTTCGTATGGCTTCCTGGACATCTTCCATTGCCAATATTTTTTCTAGCGCTGCTTCCATCTTATTGATTTCTGCTGTGGGAGTGGCGGCGGGGGCAAAAAATCCTTGCCAGGCTTCAGCAACTTCAAGGTTGTAACCCTGCTCAATGAAAGTGGGCATATCTGGGGCCAGTTCCCAGCGTTTTTCGGCCATTACGCCAAGAATTTTGATTTTGTCTCGTGGCTGGCCCAGTATGGTGCCCGTTGGCAGAATGGCGGCAGGTAGTTGTTCGCCAAGTAAATCAACGATCATGGGGGATGTACCTTTATAAGTGACGGGCTCAATTTGTGTACCCAGTGTTTTTCCGGCAACCCAGCCAACAAACTGCACCTGGCCACCTGGCGCCGGAGTGCCAAACTGTGCTTTTTGCGGGTTTTGTTGTAACCATGCGGCATAGTCTTTCAGGTTGGTCGCAGGAACTTGATTGCTGGCGACCAGTGCCAGTGGGTATGAGACAACTTGGGCAACGGTACGCAAATCTTTCATCAAGTCGTAGCGAAGCGTGGCAGGTGAATGCATGGCGGTTGGGAATATTGCCCAGCCATCAGGTCCGACCAGATAGGTTTTACCATCTGGCTTTGCATTTTTGACATACTCTGCGGCAATTCGTCCGCCGGCACCGGCACGATTCAACACAATGACGGTTTCTCCCAGTTCCTTGCTGAGTGGTTCAGAAAGAATTCTGGTTACGATATCGGTCGTTCCGCCGGCAGCAAATCCGACGACTAGCGTAATAGGTGACTTATCCTGGGCGATAGATGACGGGGCAAAGGTTGCGCTGGCCAAAATCAGGGCTGATTTTAGAAAAATACTCGACTTCATTTTGTCTCCTTTTCACATCTGTGATTGGATGTGTGGTTTAGTTGTGTTGAGTTTTACGTTGCTGGAAAAAATCCTTGATGCGTTTGTCGCTCTTGCCTACGTTTCTGGTCATGGAGGTCACCATGATTTCGGCAAAGAGCCCATCGGCGCTTGACATTTCAGCGATACGTGAAATGCCATGAATAATCGCGTAATTGGACGAGGGGGCATTTTGAGAGACGATTCCGGCAAGGGCTAACGCTTTATCCAGGCCTTGTCCGTTCTCAACCACATAGTGGGACAGTCCAAGGTTGGCTGATTCCTCAACCGGAAGTTTTCTTCCGGTCAGCATTAATTCCATGACGCGACCGGCGCCAATAATTCTTGGAATACGAACTGAACCGCCGCCTCCAACAAAAATGCCGCGCTGGCCTTCCGGGAGTTGAAAATAGGTGGATGCTTCGCTGACCCGAATATGCGTTGCGGCGGCCAGTTCAAAGCCACCTCCAATAACGCCTCCTTTAAGGACGCTGATGACGGGAACCTCGCCGTATTGGATCAGGTCAAAAACCCGGTGCCATTGTTTTGAGCGGCGCATGCTTACGATTGGGTCAGGGGATCTTTTCTCCATGAGCTCAAACAGATCCAGACCCGCAGAAAAGTGTTCGCCGCTACCTTGAATGATAATGCACTGACAGTCTTCAACGGGTTGGGAAAAAAAATCCTCAAGATCACTGATCAACTCATCATCTAGTGCATTTCTTTTTTCGGCTCTGTTAAGGGTTAATACAATGTGGTTGTCGATTCTTTCCACAAGGAGTTTTTTTTGATTCATGGCAATCTCGTTTGTTATCGCAGTTAAATTAAAATGAGGTTAGGTGATTCATCACCTTCATAAAGTTTTTCGACTTCCTGTTTTCTGTTCTCTAGAACCTTTCTTTGATTGATGTATCCTTTGTCAGTGGTCTCTCCGCTGTCAATAGAGGGGGGCGTTTCCAGTATCCAGATGCGTTTGATTGACATGCTTGAACCGGGGTGGTTTTTGTTATGTTCAAGGAAGCGGTTTTTCAGGGACTCACGCAGTTTTTCGTTCTGGATGCAGGCTTGTATGTCGTTAGGATCCAGATTGAATTGTTGGCAGCATTCGGCCAGGTTCAGCCACACCAGGGCACCCAAATAAGCCCGGTCGGCGCCCGTTATGACGATGTCATTTAATAGCGGAGAGCAGGCATTCAGGCAGTCCACTCGCAGGGCACTTACCCTGACAAAGACCCCAGACTGTAGTTTAAATTCTTCAGCAACCCGGCCTGCAAAGGCCAGGCCCTCGTGTGGGTTGGCAGGATCAACAAAAGTGGCGGCATCTCCCATTTTGAAGAAGCCTTCTTCATCGAAACTTTCTGCTGTCAGTGCAGGCTGTTTCAGGTAGCCAGGGGTGACGGCAGCACTTCGCACCCGAATTTCATAGCGGTTTTCATCATTCAGTGGAATGAGCTTCATTTCCACGCCCGGGTGTGGTAGCCCGATAAGGCCCGTTTTATTTGAGGGCCAGTGTACATAGGTGACCGCGGCTGACGTTTCGGTTGAGCCGTAAGCGGATACAAAAGGAATTTTAAAGCCGGTGTGCCGGATTGCCTGCTGTTGTATGGCGTCGTAGACGGTTTCGGGAAGCTTGGCGCCTGAATAGGTCATTCGCTTGAGGTTTCGGAAGAAACTTTTGCCGAGCGCTTCATCTTTCTGTAGCGCCTCGGCGAGCATGGTATAGGAAACGGGTACGCCACTGAATCGTACCGGGGAAATTTCCTTGAGATTTTTGAGGGTTTGATGAAATTCGGTCGGTGTTGGTCTTCCGTTATCGATATACAGGGTGCCGCCATCTTCCAGTACGCCGTTGAAGACCGCATGCCCCCCCGCGACATGACTCCAGGGTAGCCAGTCCAGCAATATTGTTTCGGGCCGGTCATCGCCCCATTCAATCATTTGTGAGGTCATTGCCATGGCCGTGCACAGCATGGATTGCGTCACAATGGCTGCTTTCGGTATGCCGGTTGAACCGGACGTGAACTGGTATTTCGCAACGGTGTCGTCGGTGATTTTCTCGATGGAGTCGGTTACATCCGGGGTGACGGGTGTTTGAATGATTTCATGCCAGGAACTTGTTGATGGGAGCTCGATAGGGTTATCGACATAGATGACATGCGTATCTTGCCCGATGGCCTGCAGGGCGTTTTCGTACATTTTGCCATCTTGTACAAAAATGACGGCGGGCTCCAGCAGGTCGTACATGGCCTTTAGTTTTGAGAAATCACGACTCAATAAGGAGTAAGCCGTTGTGATGGGTGCATAAGGCATTCTGGCTTGCATGGCAGCTACTTCAAGTATGCCGTGCTCGATAGAGTTGGCGCTTAACACCATGACGGTTTTACCTGGCTGATTCAGGTTGAGTAAGTGCTGTGTTACTGCATTGACCTGTTTTTGTCCTTCTTGGTAGGAGATGGATACCCACTGTTGGGCTTGACCTCTTCTTTGCGCCAGCCAGGGGTGATTGGGACGCTGTTGTGCATTTCTGTGCAGTAGTGATGGAATATTTTTTTCGCACGCTTTCAAGGCGATTTTTGATCGTACGATTAACGTCCCGTCCGGACGCGTTTCGATTGAAATCTGACGTGGTAAAAAAGGAATGTTGAGGAACTCTGCCTTCATTTAAAATCCTTGATCCTTAACTTAAAGTAAGGTAATCTTATATTAATTAATCTCCTTATGAACCTAGGGAAATCCCCATATTTCATTATAATTTAATGGGTTATATATTTTTTATAGGTAATTTGGGTGTTTGTATTGTTTTTATATAAGGTTACCATACAATGAAAATAAAAGAGAAAGTATATATAGCGGGTATTTACGAACACCCTGTCAGAAGAGCGCAGGGCCTTACCATCGCACAGCTTCACGCTGATGTTGCATTGGGGGCATTGGAGGATGCCGGGTTGACGCTTGATGATGTTGATGCCTATTTTTGTGGTGCCGATGCGCCAGGCCTGGGTGGGTTAACCATGGCTGAATATTTGGGTCTGCGCAATCTTAAATACATGGATACAACCGAAACAGGTGGCTCGTCTTATCTTTTGCACGTGCGTCATGCGGCACAGGCTATTGCCGCCGGTTACTGTCAGGTAGCGCTGATTACGATGGCCGATTGTCCGCTGGCGAAAAAACAGGGCACCGCTTTATCGGGGGTGGATCGCAGCAGTATGCCCGATTTGCCTTTTGCGGCAGGTGTGCCTGGCATGCCGGTTTACGGATATGCGATGGTGGCCAGGCGTCACATGTATGAGTTTGGCACAACGCCAGAGCAATTGGCCTGGGTGAAGGTGGCGGCATCGCATCATGCGCAGTACAACCCTCATGCCTTGCGACAAGAAGTGGTCACGGTTGAGGATGTGCTTCAGTCACCGATGGTGGCGGATCCTTTGCACCGGCTTGATTGTTGTGTGATGACTGATGGCGGTGGAGCCATTGTTGTTGTGAGCCCGGAAGTGGCTGCCGGATTAAAGCAGCCCAAGGTTAAGGTTATTGGTACCGGTGAAGCGACCAAGCACAGGGATGGCGGGTTTATGGATATCAGCTATTCGGCAGGAAAGTGGTCGGGAGAGCGGGCGTTTGCTGAAGCGGGTGTTTCGGTAGACGATATCCATTACGCCTCTCTGTATGACAGCTTCACCATTACAGTTATTATGCAGCTGGAAGATCTGGGTTTCTGCAGGAAAGGAGAAGGCGGAAAGTTCGTGCAGGACGGTAATCTTATTAGCGGTCAGGGTAGGTTGGCCTTTAATACGGACGGAGGGGGATTGTGCAGCAACCATCCGGGTAACAAGGGGGGGATGACGAAGTTGCTGGAAGCGGTTCGTCAGTGTCGCGGGCAGGCGCATCCCTTACTGCAAGTAAAAAATCACGAATTTGTCTTGGCCCATGCGACAGGTGCCATGATGTCAAGCTATCACAGCGCCGGAACAATCATTCTGCAGGCAGAGTAAAGGATATAACGTGCAAACTTCATTAAATACATCGGTGGGCGTTTTGGCGCAATTTTCGCAATTTCTCGAGGCAGGTCAACTTGGTTTCAAATGGTGTGAGCAATGCCAGAAACCTCATTTCTATCCTCGTGTTCATTGCCCTCATTGTGGTCACCGGGAGACGGTTTGGCGTGTTTCAAGTGGAAAGGGACGCATTTATTCTTTTACGATTGCCGATCGGATTGCGCCGGCCATTATTGAAATGGAGGAAGGGTTTCGGTTGACCTCGACCATTGTCGAGGCGGATGTTCATGCATTGGCTATTGGGGGTGAAGTGGTGGTGCATTGTTCTAAAGGACTATCAGGTGAGCCTGTTTTAAGTTTTACGACACCAGCAGCAAATTGTGCCCGGGAGTATTCCCAAAATGCATTGGCGCAAATTCAGGCGTCCATTCCTTCTGTTGATGATGGGGCATTTCCTTTGAACTGTGTGGCTATTATTGGTAGTGGTCGTATGGGGCGTGGTATTGCGATGGCCTTGATCAATGCGGGTATTTCCGTGATGCTTTATGATCAAACGCAAGAAGCGCTTGATGCCGCCTACAAAGCCATTCATGACGAGCAGCAAAAACTGGTTGATAAAGCCAGAATTAACCAAGATGAGGCGCAGAAGCGTTTAGGACGCATACGAGCTACCTTGAATATTTCCGACATTGGCGCGGCCGATGTGGTGATTGAGGCGGTGTGGGAACAGATGGAATTGAAAAAAACCATCTTTGCGCAAATAGATCAATATGCCTCATCGCATGCGATATTGTGCAGCAATACTTCTACGCTGGATATTGATCAAATTGCATCGGTCACACGTCGTCCCGAGCGCGTTATAGGCCTGCACTTTTTCAACCCGGCGCATGTCATGCGTCTGATTGAGGTGATAAAAGGGCCACGTACCAGTGCGCAAGCCATCAATCTGGCCAAAGTGCTTTCAAACCGTCTTGGGAAGATCCCGGTGGTGGTGGGTATTTGCAAGGGTTTTGTCGGGAACCGTCTTATGATTGCGCGAGAGCGGCAGGCTGGTCAATTGTTGCTGGAAGGTGCATTGCCCCAGCAAATTGACAGGGTGTTGCGTGCGTTTGGTTTGCCCATGGGAACCTTCGAGTTGCAGGATATGGCAGGGGGTATTGCCGTTAATTATATGCGCAGGCAGGAAAGTGGCGAGAAGGACCTGATTATTGACCGGCTTTACGAAACGGGGCGAATAGGCAAGCAGGCGGGGAAAGGATACTACGATTATGTACCGGGAAAGCGTGCACCCGTTCCCTCTCAAGAGGTAAAAAGCATGCTTGAGGCCGCCTCGGCGCAGGCGCAGATTGCCCGACGTCACATTGGCGATGAGGAGATTATTCAGCGTCTTGTTTTCCCGATGATTAATGAGGGCTTCAAGTTGCAGGAGGAAGGTATTGTTGAGCGTGAAAGCGACATTGATAT
>JAAYHN010000133.1 GCA_012735395.1 Alcaligenaceae bacterium
GCATTGTTAGGGCAGATACCATACCCGCCAGCGCTCATGCGCTTTACTGCGAAAACCTTGGCAAGGCCGCCGATATGGCGCAACAGGCCGGGGTAGACTTGCTGATTGAACCCATCAATGCGATAGATATGCCCGGCTATTTTTTAAGCCACCAGCAGCAGGCACATGACATTGTGCAGTTACTGAACCGGTCAAATATCAAGGTTCAAATGGATTTGTACCATTGCCAAATAACAGAAGGTGACCTGGCCCGCAAATTAAAACAATATATACCGGGTGGCCGGGTTGGGCACATACAGATTGCCGGGGTGCCACAGCGTCATGAGCCCGATCTGGGTGAAGTGAACTACCCTTATCTGTTTGAGCTGCTCAGGCAGCTTGACTATCAAGGCTGGATTGGTTGTGAGTACCGTCCTGCGGCCAATACCAGTAAAGGTCTGGGCTGGCTGGAACAGGAAAGAAGGAAAGCCGGGCATGCTGCATAATAATGGCTGTGTCGTGCTAAGGGCAGGTAAGGCCTGGCTGGAAGTGGCACCCCACCTGGGCGCTGCGATTGTCGCTTACAAGCATATCCATAACGGGCAAGACTATCACTGGCTGCGCCCGGTAGACCCGGTTCATGTACTTAATGGAAATGTCTCTGAAATGGCCAGTTTCCCGCTGGTGCCATGGGCTGGCCGTATCCGTAACGGCTGTTTCAAGTATCAGGGCAGGCAGATACATTATCCATCCTTTAAACAAGACAGTGGGCACAGTATCCATGGTTTTGTGCGCAACGGGCCATGGCAGGTTACCGAACAAAGTGATAGCCGCCTGGTTCTTGAGTATCGGCATGAGCCCGATCACTGGCCTTTTGCTTTCCGGGCAGAACAGGTATTTACATTAACAGAGAGCAGCCTGGTGGTGCAGTTGAATATCCAGAATACAGGCTTGGGCAGCATGCCTTTGGGAATGGGGCATCACCCCTATTTTCCCAAAAATGAACATACGGTATTGCAAGCAAGGGTGGGACGGGCATGGTATGGTGATGAAGAAGTCATGCCGGTTCGGCTTGATGAACATCCTTTGGCACCGGCCATGGCGCAGGGAATCGTGATTGACCGGCATGCCCTGGACACGCCTTTTATTGGCTGGCAGCATGAGGCGCAAATCAGCTGGCCCGATAGAAAATGTCAGTTGCAGATGAAAGCGTCGGCACCTTTTGATTTTCTGATTGTATACAGTCCGGAAGGGGCGCCGTGGTTTTGTGCTGAACCTTTCAGTAATGTCACGGATTGCTTTAATTTGCGTGATATATATCCGGCTTCCGAGGTGGGCGGGCAAGATGTCATGCCCGGAGAAACCGTCAAAACCTGGTTCAGTTTAAGCCCCGTGATAGAAAGTTAACACGGCAGGCAATAGCATTTTTCTTGCCCTGTCAGCCGGGATGTACCGGTTGCCTGGGTTTTATTTTTTTACTCTATTCAAATAGCATGGCATTATCTTCAACCATTTACAAAGCAGAAATCAATATCGCCGATAATGACCGGTCTTATTATGGCAGTCATGCCGTTACGGTTGCCCGGCATCCTTCGGAAACCGAAGAACGGCTCATGATTCGCTTGCTGGCTTATGCCTTGTATGAAAATGGTGATGAGGCGCTGTCTTTCACCAAAGGCCTGAGCGAGGTTGATGAGCCAGATTTGTGGCGCCGGGATTTAACCGGTTCCATAGAGCAATGGATAGAAATCGGCTTGCCTGATGAACGTCGTATATTAAAAGCCTGTGGCCGTGCAGACCAGGTGATTGTGCTGGCTTATGGACGTAATGCCGGAACCTGGTGGAAATCGGTTCAAGGCAAGCTGGAACGGGCCCGTAACCTCAAAGTGTTTGTCTTGCCGGTCGCTGCAACGCAGCAACTGGCAGAGCTGGCAGGACGCAATATGGTCTTGCATTTTAATATACAGGATGAAGTGGTGTGGGTTTCTGCTGAACAGGGGGAAGCCAGTATTGAAATCCAGGCTTTGAATTGATGCGGGTGTTCCGGTTTAACACATAAATCCCTTTACTCGCTCCAGCGTGGGAATGCATACGAATGGTGGCACCAGCACCCGGTTTCTTTTGTCGCAGCGGAATCATCATTCAGCTTTGCTCCGACGCCGCTGCGCGCCGAAGTCGCTGCACCTGAACGATGATTCCGCCGCTTTTTGTTAGTGTCATTTAATGTCTGTTATTTTATATGATAGCGTCCCCTGTTTTTTTCGTCAAAATTATTGATTGGGAATAAACAGCAGCACTAACACCTGTTTCTTCAGTAGCAGCAGATGCCTTCAAGATGAGTCATAAGCCCTGTGACAGTTAGGTCTCATTTAGTGTTTTTTCATGAGTAGGGTAGGTAATATGTCTGGCAAGCCGTTTTTCTGGTTCGCGTGAATGTGCTTGATGTTTAGTAAATATTTCAGAGCTTAATGTAAAACGTATTTTGAGTCTTGTCAGCTGTAGTCTTGTGCACTACAATTTAAATTGTACAAAAATTAATAAATGATTGTTTCTTTCAAACACAAGGGTCTTGAGCGTTTTTTCAAGACAGGCAGCAAATCAGGAATACAAGCTGTGCATGCGCCCAAGCTGTCTCGTATCTTGGGTAGATTAAATAGCTCAAGTCGTTAATGACATGAATATTCCAGGCTGGGACCTGCATCCTTTGCATGGCAACCTGGAAAATTACTGGAGCGTTAAAGTTAATGGCAATTGGCGCGTAACGTTTGTTTTTGCCGGTGGGCATGCTGAGGTTGTAGATTATCAGGATTATCATTAAAGGAAATATTATGCAGATGCACAATCCACCTTATCCGGCTTTAGTGATTAAAGAGGATATATTGCCTGCATTAGGGTTAAGTGTTACCAAGGCAGCAGAGCAGTTGGGCGTTAATCGTGTGACCTTGTCTAATTTGTTGAATGGCAGGGCGGCTATCAGTGCCGAGATGGCATTACGGTTGCACGCCTGGTTGGGCAAGGATAGTCCCAGCCCTGAAAGCTGGTTACATCAGCAGGCAGATTATGATTTATGGAAAGTTTCACAAACGGCTGATTTACATGTTTTTCCCGTTAAACATAAACCGCTGGTGTATTGAGTTTGATTCGTTGACCACTGCATAAAAATGCATATGAACGGCAGTAACATCATTGCTACTTGATCTTACGCTCCGGTGTGGGAGTGTGCTCAGGTAATAAGAAAAGCGTCATGAAAACCCGTAAACAGGGTATTTCATGACGCTTTTTTAGCTGTGTGTAAAAGCGATAAACGTTGCTTAGTTGACGTTCATGCCTTCAGCCTGAAGGATTGGGCCCCATTTCTTGATTTCAGATTCAACCCATGCTTTCAGGGATTCAGGAGACTGTCTTTCTTCGCTAACGATTTCAGCACCCAGGTCGGCCATTTTGTTTTTGAAGGCGTCTGTTTTCAATGCCTGTTTCAGGGCAGTGTTAAAGGTGGTGATAACGGCTTCGGGCGTACCTTTAGGTGCGTAAATGCCGTGCCATACCTTGACGTCGAAATCTTTCAGGCCCTGTTCGTGCAGGGTAGGTGCATCGGGCAGTTTGCTGATGCGGTCTTTGGTGGTGACACCGTAGAACTTGACCGTTTTGGCATCAATGTGAGGAATGGTTTGGGTGGTTTGGTCACACAGGACATCTACCTGTTTACCCAGTAGGGCAGACATGGCAGGTGCGGTACCCTGATACGGAATGGTGGTGAATTTAACGCCCAGTGCCTGTTGCAGCAGGGAACCGCATAATTGTGAAACGGCACCGGGACCGGCGTTGGCCAGGTTGATGTTTTCACCGTTTTGCTTGGCGTATTCAATGAATTCCTGCATATTGTTAGGCGGTAAATCGGCACGTGCCAGCAAGGTCATGGGAACGTCAACCACTTCACCTACATATTCAAAGCTGGAGAGCGGATCATATTTCAGGTTTTTGTACAGGGCAGGTGCGGTGGACATGCCATTGTGATGGAGAAAGTAGGTGTAACCGTCGGGTTTGGACTGGGCGATATGGTTGGCGGCAACCGTACCACCGGCACCGGTTTTGTTTTCAACAACAATAGGCTGGTTCAGGATTTTACCCAGTTCGGCCCCCAGTGTACGGGCAACCACATCGGTTGGGCCACCGGCAGCAAACGGAACGACCAGTGTGATGGGGCGTTCGGGGTATGCGGCATAGGCATTGCCTGTAAGGCTTAGTGCTATGGCAATGCCGGTTAGTTTAAGAATGTTTTTTGACATACGGCTTCTCCTGGGTAATTCAAAAAATCGGGCTAACCGTTGTTGGGCGGTTATATAAATGGAATGATGTGTAGTGTTAACTTTTTCTACACAAAAAGCAATTTTGGTTTTTTTAAGTTGGCTTTGTTTATTCCGAAAGGATACTTTATATCTATTGCCTTCCTGTTGATATTGCTCAAGTAATAATGTCATGAATAAAAAAAGGCAGGTAAATGTTTTATATTTACCTGCCTTTTGTTTTCAAACTTTAACTATTCAGAAAAAGTTGATCAGTCTTCTTCCACAAAGGTTTCTTCACGTCGCTTGCGAATGGATGGCAAGGCCACCAGAATCACCAGACCCAGTGCCATCAACAACAAGGTCAATGACAAGGGACGCTCGACGAAGGTGAGGAAGTCACCACGGGACAGCAAGAGGGCGCGACGGAAGTTCTCTTCCATCATTGGGCCCAACACCAGACCCAGCAGCAAAGGCGCGCCTTCACACTTCAGCTTGGTCCAGATATAACCGA
>JAAYHN010000134.1 GCA_012735395.1 Alcaligenaceae bacterium
CTTTTGTAAATCCGGTTCATCCTTAAATCCTTTTTAATACCAGACAGATACGAGTTTTCGCTGTCTTAGCTGACCATTCCTGTCAATCATATACAAAAAATGAAGGACTTACATTAAATTACTTTTATGGCTATTCCTGATGTTTTGTAAAATAAAAAAAAACTCATTGCAAATCAATTAGTTACGAATTTTTCTAATTTTAATGATAATCATTGACTTTTCATTTCCTTACAATAATGATTGATTACTGTCTTATATAAACAACTCCTTGAATCTTAAATGTTTCTTTTGGTGAATTATCAAAATAAAAAGCCTGAATTTCAATATTGAAATTCAGGCTTTGACCATTTCCAAAAAGCCCCGCTTTCCCGGCAGGACTTTTAAAGATCATTGATTGGGCTAGAAATTAGTCAACCAGTTTAACGTCACCTTTCATAATGGCAGAATGGCCAGGGAAAGAGCAGAAAAAGGTGTATGCCTCATTGGCAGCCAGTTTTTCTACGGGGAAAGTAACGCTGGTAGACTCGCCGCCACCAATTAATTTGGTATGGGCAACAATGCGCTCATCGCCTTCTTTAACGTAATTGTTAGCCGCACCTGCAGCAATACCTTCTGAACCGACTGCGTTCATATCTGCCGTTTTGGTAATAACTACGTTGTGACCCATTGCAGCAGCAGGTAATTTACCTGAGTGTGTCAGGTTGATTGTGAATTCTTTACATGTTTTGCTGATTGAGATTTCTTTCGTATTGAATTGCATTGCATCGGTTGAGTCGATATCAACACTGCACTCGGCGGCCAATACGGGCGTTGCGGCTACAGATAAAATGGCGGCAAGTGCGAGTTTTTTGAAAGACATAAATTTCTCCTGTGAAAAAATGATGATAGTTTTTCTTACCCAATAAGAAAGAACCACATAGATAATATTAAACACCTTTTTCAAACAATAGTTGAGCAAAATAGTAAGTTTTGTTGACAAAAATCAAGGGAATTCCCTGATTATTATTTATTGTTGACCTATGTTAATACTATACTGGTGTGTTAAGGCCTATCCCCAACTGGAAATAAAAAACAGCTTAATGGTCCGTGGCTTTAACCTGGTTATTTTACTGCATATATCTGCAACAAAACGGTTCCCTATATTACCCAACATTACCAATGGGGGATATGTATTCCCTCGCTTAATGATAAAAACTGGCAATATCCTTCTACCTGTATGCATTCCCACGCAGGAGGAGCGTGGGAACGAGTTACTGCTGTTGTGGGAAAACGAGTTGTATCGTGCGCTGGCAATAAACGAAAGCGTTTTCATCGTGCCGGTGCAACGACTTCAGCGCATAGCGCCATGATGAAAACGCGCCACTACAAAAGAAACCGAATATTAACCCCCTACAAAATCCGACTGGATATTTTCCGGATATTACTCAAAACAAACTGTTGTAAGCGTTCTGGCATGACTTTCCTGTCAGCAGGCACCTCACCCACCAAGGAAGCCAATGCCTGCTCCAACGCTAACGGAACGGCATGCACCAACTCCGTAGCAATATCCAACACAAAGCGTGGCCGCATGCCAATATCGTTGGCCAATCCAACAATATTATCGCGCCCAATAGAACCTGGCTTATACTCACCACCAATTGAAAAGGCAAATTCCGGTGACAAGCCCGAATACACCCGAGTAGACATCAAATCATAGAACGGGGTCAACACAAAATGCCCATTTGAAAGCCTGTACATTGACAGGTTTTTTGCATGACTGTCATTATTTCCAACATACAAGTTGAAAATCAGCCAACGGACAAAATTTTTCAAATCAATGGCCGGCTGCGAACTGTGTTTCTTAATAAGAAGAACACAATCCTTTACTGAAGGACCCCCTTCTTTTTCATATTTTTTATTGGAAAGCTCACCAGATAACTGGCACAAATCATATTGAACCAGCCGCCCCAATGACCCATCCTTGTTCTCAAACCTGTCAAAGCGTTTAACAACACATGAACGTGTGGCAGGCTCATAAAAAACATGGGGTACCGGCAAACCCCAATAATTGGCAGTACGCATGATAATGGTTTCATTAAGTGCCGAATCCCATATTCCATCAAACCGTAAAATATCAGGTTTAATGATATGACTGGAAGGCGCGATCCCTTCCGGCAGGTAGACATTATTATCTCGCAGCAAAACACTTAATTTATGTTGAGCACCAGCCAATGATATTCTGGCTTGATTATCCTGAATATCAATAACGGGCGTAACGCTTTGCGTAAATAAATTTGCCAGCTCCTGCCATGATGTTTTTTTATAATTAAATGAGCCAGGTACTTGCCCTTCAGGCAACAAAGTAAAAGCGCCAGCAGTATCACCTGCCACCTCATACAATAATGAAAACAGGGTAGATGCCTTACGCTGCTGCGACAGATAAATACGCAAATCCCCCTCGGGAAGCAGGTTTTCAAAAAATGATTCGGGCAATGACCCTTGAAGAACACCACCCTCCAAAGGGACAAGGCCAAGCGGAAAAGCTTTTTCACTTGCCAGCCACTGCGGGTCATACTCAAAACCCAAAGGCTCGGTATCATATAAAAAACCCACCCGCTCCCGGTTATAAAAAACATCCAGCCGTTTTAGGGGAGTCATATTTTAACCCCTTCCCGATTTCTGGCGAACCACAAGCTCAAGCCCCAGCAAAGCCAGAATATCCAATGCTTTTTGCAACTGTATCGTGGGTTTTCCGCTTTCAAGGTCAACAATAAAACGGTTTCCCGTATTACCCAAACCGGCAATCTCAGCCTGGGTCAACGACTGTTGCTTGCGTTGCTCCCTTATAAGCTGGCCTAATTCAAGCGAAGAATGGATGACCGTATCATTGCCAAGGGAACCTGAAGAAAATTTAATGGGTGAATGAGGCATAAACCACCTTTAAAATTACCGTTCGGGAATTTATTTGTATATTCTGGCATTATATCAATATATATTCCCGATCGGGAACTTATTAGGATTATTGATTCGATATGATTGGATTATTACCGAAAGGGAATATTTTGGATAGATATATGCATTCCCACGCTGGAGCGCAGAACGAGTTGTGAACGCAAACAAAAACCTTCAGCCAAACTCAAACAAAAAAACAAAAAGCGCCTGTCTCTTTAAAAGAAACAGGCGCTTTCAACTACGGAATTCTGCAAGAATACTTTGGTGCTCATGGCGAGACTCGAACTCGCACAGCTTTCGCCACTACCCCCTCAAGATAGCGTGTCTACCAATTCCACCACATGAGCATGAAGTGCATCTGGAAAAGCTAAAGATTATAACAGCATTTCCAGATAATTGTCTAACTTAACGTATTTTATTCTGCCACTTTTTCAGAATCTGTTGCTTCTGCAGCATTTTCTGTTGCCGGTGCGGCTTCTGGAGCAGGCGCAACCACTTCAGGCGCTGTTTCTGCCGCAGCAGGTGCCGTTGCCGGAGCCGCAGGTACAGAAGACGCTGCCGGCGCCACTGGAGCAGCCGGCACACTCACCCCACCCTCTGGCGCGCCTGGCACCGCACTAGCAGGCGGCGCTACCGGTAAAGCCGGATTAGGTGCCTGATAACCCTCCATCAAGCCGCCACTGGGTGCCTGCTGGCTTGAACCCGACGCCATATTTCCCAGGTAAGCCAAACCGGCTGTTGTAATAAAAAACACAACAGCAACCCATTTGGTTGCCCGTGAAAAAAAGTTGGCTGCCCCTGTTGCACCAAACAAACTACCCGCAGAACCGCCCCCAAAGGAAGAGCCCATATCGGCGCCTTTGCCTTGCTGCAATAACACGAGCACAATGACGCCAAAAGCGGCAATCACTTGCACTACGGTTAGCAATGGATATAAATATGAAGGCATAAAAGTAAAACTCCAAAAATATAAAGCCGTAGCAATATTCAAAAATTCTTCGGCAACTAAGGCAGCACCACCCACCAGGGCACCATCAATATCGGGCATGGCAAATAAACTGGCCGCATTGGCTGCCTTGACACTGCCACCATATAAAACCTGAACGTTTTCTGCACCCATTGCCGTTAACTGCGCACGGATATACGCATGCACTTCCTGCGCCTGCTCGGGTGTGGCCGTAAGACCTGTACCTATCGCCCAAACCGGCTCGTAGGCAATAACCATTTTGTTAACCATTTGTGCACCCAATGCCAGCACCGGTGCCAATTGTGACTGAATAACCGCCAACGTGTTGCCCTGCTCACGATCTTGCAAGGTCTCACCAACACAAACAACCGGGGTAATTTCATGTAACAGCGCTGCCTGTGCTTTTTTGGCAACCTGCCCGCTTGTTTCACCATGCAGGGCACGACGCTCGGAGTGACCAACCAGCGCCCACGCACAATTAAAATCATTTAACATTGAGCCAGAGACTTCACCCGTAAATGCGCCAGACGCTTCTGGGCTGATATCTTGCGAACCCCAGCTTACGCTGCTACCTGATAAAGCCTGGGATACCTGTGCCAGATAAGGAAACGAAGGGCATACGGCCACCGTACAGTTCTCAATTGCGGCCGAACCATCACGAATGCCTTTAAGCAGTACTTCGTTGGCAGCCAGGCTGCCATTCATTTTCCAGTTACCAATAACCAGTCGCTGACGCGTATTTGCGGTTGTCATAGTCTATGTATTTTATTTACGGGTTAAGTAATTTTAATTTTACGGGTTAAATTTAATTAACCCAATATTCTAACCCGTAAATATGCCAGTTGTCTTTAGTTTTCAAAAGTAAGGATAATTTTACCAATCTGCTCTCCGGCATCCATCATGGTATGCGCCTCTACCACGCTCTCGAAGGGGAAAGTAGCATGAATAACCGGCTTGATTTTGCCCGCTTCCAGCAAAGGCCATACCTTTTCCTGCAAGGAACGGGCAATTTCAGTTTTAAAGGCCGGTGTACGCGGACGCAGGGTTGAACCGGTAATGGTTAAACGGCGACGCATTAACTGGTTGGTATCAATGGTTGCCTTGCTGCCACCCAGTTGCGCAATAATCACAATACGGCCGTCATCGGCCAGGCTGTTGATATTACGGTTAACGTACTCGCCTGACACCATATCAAGAATAACGTTTACCCCTTTACCACCTGTAAGGTTTTTGATTTCTTCTACAAAGTCTTGTGTTTTGTAGTTGATACCCTTGCTGGCACCCAAGGCCTCTACTGCCTGCACACGCTCGTCGCTGCCAACGGTGGCATAAACGGTATTACCAAAAGCACGGGCCAGCTGGATGGCGGTGGTTCCAATACCACTTGCCCCGCCATGCACCAACAGAACCTCATCTTGAGCCAAAGCACCACGGTCAAACACGTTAGTCCAGACGGTAAAGTAGGTTTCCGGCAAACCGGCGGCCTCGATGTCGCTTAAACCTTTTGGAATAGGCAAACAGTTGCCGGCGGGTGCGGCGCAATATTCGGCATAACCACCACCCGGGGTGAGCGCACATACCCTGTCACCAATTTTTAAATTGGTACCTGAAACGTCGCCGTCCACAATGACGCCCGCCACTTCCAGCCCGGGCAGATCGGAAGCATCTGCCGGTGGCGGATAAGAACCCTTGCGCTGAAAAACATCGGGGCGGTTAATACCTGCCGCCGTTACCTTAATTAAAACCTCACCGGCTTTAAGCACCGGCTTTTCACGCTCTACCACAGTTAAAACTTCCGGGCCACCCGGCTGTGAGATTTCAATTGCTTTCATTGCCTTCATCCTTTTTTATTGCCAATAGATTATTAAACGACCTATTTTAACGTTTTGCGCGCCACTGGGTAGCAATTCGGTTTTATTAAGGCAAATGCTTTATACAAAACAGGAAACAAATGCAAAACAAACGCAAAAAAGCCCTTGGCTAATTTACCAAGGGCTTTCTTTATACTGGCGGAAGCTGTGAGATTCGAACTCACGGAGGGCGCAAACCCTCGCCGGTTTTCAAGACCGGTGCATTCAACCGCTCTGCCAAGCTTCCTGATTTCTTATCTCTGGTGCACTCGGCCGGAATCGAACCGGCACGGGCGCAATGCCCGAGAGATTTTAAGTCTCTTGTGTCTACCTATTTCACCACGAGTGCGACACATATGATTCTGTGCGTTTTTGAAAATTTTTATGGTCGGGACAGTAGGATTCGAACCTACGACCCTCTGGTCCCAAACCAGATGCGCTACCAGGCTGCGCTATGCCCCGACTTATTTTCGCTTCACTGCATCAATCAGTGAAGATAAGAATATTACACAGTATTTTTTACCTTGGCAAGCATACTGAAAGTTTTTATTCATATAAATGTAAAAATACAACAAAACCACAAAAAATGATGCGGGCAAGCCGTTTTAGCGCCCGCCCGCATTATGCCTGTTTGCCTGATTCTTTACCTATCCCAGTGATGCCTGTGTCCATGATGGTGACCATGCTTTTTATAATGTTTTTTGTGGTGCTTTTTGTAATGCTTGTGTCCATGCCCGGGATGATCGTAGTAATAAACCGCCCTGGGCTTGTGACGCGGCCGCTCTACATACACGACCGGCGGTGGCGCATAGTGCCGGTGCGGCCGTTCAACCACCACGGCTGGCACCCCAATGCCAATATCTATATTAACCTGGGCATTGGCAGCACTTCCCATACCTAAAGATGCAATGGTTAAAATTGGCAATAACAATTTTTTCATGGAATACCCCATATTAATTATTCAAGAATCGTTTTCAGTTTTTTGCAGGCAGGCATTTATTTTTGACTCCCGGCACAAAGATTAATCCCTACCCCGTCGCTCATTACGCTGCCAGGCATTATTACGATGGTCGTGCCTGTCTGCCGCCCTGACCGTACGGGCCGGTGGCCTGTTGTTATTGAATACAGGTCGTTTTACGTTATTCGGCCCACGGTTCAAATCACGTCGATCCGCATTACGCACATTTTTCCAGTCACGGTTTGTTTGCCGCTTGTTTACTTCACGCCGGTCATGGCGATCATGCTTGCGGTCCCACTGGCTTTTTGGCTTGACTGCAGGCGCACGGTGAACCCAGCGACGTGGGGTATTATCGTAATAGCGATAGTAATTATTGTTTGTGTAATAAGAACTGACATAGCCCCGGCTATAACCAGGTGCATAATAATCATCGTAATACCCGTAACCATCATCAATGGCAACACAGCCCGCAAGTCCAAACATAAGGGCCGCTGAAATTAGAATGGTTTTCATGGTAAACCTCTCTGAAAAGGTTATCTGGTTGCCGCGCATTTTCATGCGACAGCACTATGAGCCTATTATTACCCAAGGCTTATTTCCAGGTTGTTTCGCAAAGCCACTCAAATGCAAGCAATAATTAACAAACAGACTATTTGGAATCGACTGAAACTTCTCTGCCGTATTTTCTGCTGCGTCAAGCTGTGTGGCTTTTTTCGCCCCTTCCAGCACTTAACATTTGTCCTTTTGATGGGCCGACCTGTTCAAAAAAGCCGGCGTCGAACCACAATAACAATTATTACGGCAAGCCGATTACAAGCCGCTGCACCTTTTCTTTTAAATCGGCAAGCGTGCCATCATTAACGATGCCGCTTGTAAACGGCTGCCATTCAACCGGAACAGGCTCCTGCTTTGCTATTTGGCTGTCCAGCACCGCAGGGGTGGCATCTGACGGGTCGCTCCCTGTCTCTGCCCTTTTAACAATCCGTTCTTTCATTACCCCCTCTGGCGCCATGCAGCCAATCATTTTAAAAGGCACGCCAAGGCGGGTGGCCAAATGCTGGAATTGCTCACGATCTGCATGACGTAAAAACACGGCATCTACAATCACGGTATAACCGGCCTCCAGTACGGTTTGAGCCAATGCCAAAAGGCGCGAATAAGTACGCCGGCTGGCTTGTGCCGAGTACAGCCATTCTTTAGTTTGCCGCATGGTTTTATAAAGCCGTTTGCGTTCTACATCAGAACGGATTCGTATGCCCCCTGTGTAGTCTGCCAGCAGTTGGGCAACGGTTGATTTGCCAGAACCACTTAAACCCGAGACCAGAACCAATTGCGGCCCGGCCGCCGGATTAACCATTTTTTTGGCAAGCCCCCAATAGCGACTAAAGGCAGCAGTATCCCCTTTCATCAAAAGGATCTTGGCCCGCACCAGGGCACGATAGGCGGCATAAACCGGCAGCAGCAACAAACCCTCATAGTCACCGCTTTCTTCCATATAAATATTAACGAAACGGGATGCCGCTTCAGACAGGCCTGCCGCCAGCAAGTCCATAAAGGTAAAAGCGATATCATTCACAATGTCTATATTGCGTAACGCTTCATCAAACTCAAGGGCATCAAAAGCCATTACCCGGTTTTGCCAAAGCACAATATTACCCAGGTGCAAATCACCATGACAGGGCCTGAAAAACCCCCGGGAAATTCGCTGCTCTCTTAACCCTGCAAGGCTGTTAAACCGGTTTTCAAGGTTCTGTCTGAGATCCTGCCATTCAGCCGCCTCGGGCAATTCTTTAAAAGCAGCCTGTACTTTTATTTCATCAAAACTTTCCTGCACCCAGTGCAAGGTGGTTTTTGACGGTATTTGCCGCTTTTGCAAACGGGGTAAAGCGGCATGGAAATGAGCCAGGTGCAGGGCCAGGCTTTCTATCAGTTGAAAAGCAAGCTTGCCCTCACGCGCCAGCACACTAAATTCAAAATGGCTATCAAAGCGGCGCATTTTTACCAGCCAGTCTATAACGGGACCCTGCCCGTCAATTTGCGGGGTGTTTATGCTGCCGGTAACAGGCAGGACATCCAAATACAATTCAGATGCCGTGCGGCGATTGATGTCCAGTTCTTTAAGGCAAAAATGGCGCCGGCTTTCCAAAGAAGAAAAATCAAGAAAAGGCAGGCAAAGGGGTTTCTTGATTTTATAGGCAAAATCACCCGCCAGAATAACGGTTGAAATATGGGTTTGCATCACATTGATATCTGACCCCTGGCCTGGTTTTGCACTGCCGCTTCCTGCCAGATACTGGCATAGCCCTTTTACCATTTGTTCATGTTGTGCCAATAAAGAATTACATTCCTGTGAAGACATTATTCCCCCGTTTCTGATAGCCTGATACCTTATTCTAACCGCGATTGCCTTTTTTGTTTAACCACCCTGCGTACTGGCAAGCCCCATGCCGGGATATACCCGTGACCGGCAAAAGAAAACGGGCGGCTGGACCTTATAAAGTCCAACCGCCCGCTGTTTAAGCCAAAGGTAAAGTGATTAACCGAAACGACCGGTGATGTAGTCTTCGGTTTCTTTACGCTGGGGTTTAATAAAGATTTTGTCGGTTTCGCCGAATTCGATCAATTCGCCCAAATACATATAAGCGGTGTAATCAGAGCAACGGGCCGCCTGTTGCATATTGTGCGTTACGATTGCAACCGTGTAATCTTTTTTAAGCTCGGTAATCAGCTCTTCGATTTTTACCGTTGAGATCGGGTCCAGGGCTGAACATGGTTCGTCCAGCAGCAGTACTTCGGGCTTGATGGCCACGCCACGGGCAATACACAAACGCTGTTGCTGGCCACCCGACAAACCATTACCGCTTTGGCCCAGTTTGTCTTTCACTTCGTTCCATAAGGCCGATTTGGTAAGCGCCCATTCTACCCGCTCGTCCATTTCCGCCTTGCTGAGCTTTTCAAACAATTTGACGCCAAAAGCGATATTGTCGTAAATGCTCATGGGAAAGGGAGTTGGCTTTTGGAAAACCATACCCACTTTGGCACGGATAAGTGAAATATCGGTTTGTGTGGTTAACAGGTTTTCACCGTCAAGATTGATTTCACCCTCGGCGCGCTGGCCGGGATACAGTTCAAACATGCGGTTGAAAGTACGCAATAAAGTAGATTTACCACAGCCAGAAGGACCAATAAATGCCGTTACTTTATTACGGGCAATGCGCATATTGACATCTTTGATTGCGTGGAAACCACCGTAATAGAAGTTCAGGTTTTTAACTTCGATTTTTGTGCTGTCAACTGGAACTAAATTTTCCATTTCTATTTCCTAAATTCTGTATAGCGATAATCTGTTTATTTACGGAAGAGACTGCGAGCCAGGATATTCAGGCCCAGTACAAGCAGGGTAATTAAGGTTGCACCCGCCCATGCCAGTTCGTTCCAGTCTTTGAAAGGACTGGCCGCATATTGGTAAATAACCACAGGCAGGTTAGACATTGGGCCATTCATGTTCCATGACATGAACTGGTTGGACAATGCGGTAAACAGCAAGGGCGCCGTTTCACCCATAATACGGGCAACCGCCAGCAAAACACCGGTAATAATGCCGGAACGGGCCGAACGGTAGCAAATCATGGTAACAATACGCCATTTTGGACAGCCCAATGCCGCTGCCGCTTCACGCAGGCTGTTTGGCACCAGCATTAACATGTTATCGGTGGTACGCACCACAACCGGAATAACGATAATGGACAATGCCAGCGCGCCCGCCCAACCGGAATAATGGCCTACCGTAGAAACGTAAAGCGCGTAAATAAACAGACCGATAATAATGGATGGCGCTGACAGCAGCACATCGTTCAGGAAGCGGGTCGCCGGCGCCAGCCAGCCACGGTTACCGTATTCTGCCAGGTAAGTACCCGCCATAATACCAATAGGTGTACCAATAATGGTACCCACTGCCGACATTAACACGGACCCCACAATGGCGTTAGCCAAACCACCGGCTTCACCCGGCCCAGGCGTGATTTCAGTGAATAGGGTAAACGATAAAGATGAACCACCCTTGACAAGCAGGGTAAGGATAATCCAGAAAAGCCAGAACAAACCAAATGCCAGCGCAGCAAAGGACAGGGTAAGCATGACCTTGTTAATTTTACTGCGCTTGCGATACAACGGGTTGTCGTTATTCAGGACAGAGTTGTTAGTGGCCGGAACAGAGGCGGCGAGTGTAGAAGTTTGTGTATTCATTTTTTTATTCCGGTACGCTTAGGTTTTTTTGCCTTCGGCCTTGGACATACGGGCCAGCATCAGGCGCGAAATGGCAAGAACGATTGTCGTAATAAGGAAAAGTATCAGGCCAAGTTCAATCAGGGCTGATTTTTGTAAACCGCCCGCTTCGTTAAATTCATTGGCAATGGCCGATGCAATTGAGTTGGCTGGCGAGAAGATACTGTCGGGTGAACGGAATGCATTACCAATCACGAATGTAACCGCCATGGTTTCGCCCAGTGCCCGGCCAAGGCCCAACATAATACCGCCAATAACACCGCTGCGGGTATAGGGCAATACGACTTTCCACATGACTTCCCAGGTAGAAGAACCCAGGCCATAAGCGGACTCTTTAAGCATGGGTGGCACGACTTCAAAAACGTCACGCATAACCGATGCAATGAAGGGAATAACCATGATGGACAAAATAAGACCGGCGGTAAACAGGCCAATACCAAAAGGAGGCCCCTGGAAAAAGCCGCCAATAACAGGAAGGCTGCCAAATACGGCAATCAGGGTTGGCTGAACGTATTCCTGGAAGATGGGAACAAAAACAAACAGGCCCCACATACCATAAATAATGGAGGGGATGGCGGCCAGCATTTCTACCGCGACACCCAGCGGGCGACGCAACCAGGCAGGCGCCAGCTCTGTAAGAAACATGGCAATACCAAAAGACACGGGTACTGCAATAATCAATGCGATAAAAGCGGTGATAACCGTACCGATAATGGGCACAACCGCGCCATAAACATCATTTACCGGATCCCAGTCATTGGTGGTGAAAAAAGACCATCCGTATGCGGCAATGGTTTCACGGCTGCCATATACCAGTGAAAGCATAATGGCGGCCAGCAATATAAAAACAAAGAAAGCGAAGAATCTGGCTGTCCCTTTGAACAGCCCGTCAGCCAGCGCATTATTATTAGTTGGTGACGGAGGAATATCTTTTTTCATAGCTATGTTAGCAGTTTTAGTATTTGAGGAAACGGGAGGGTTAATTGTAGCGCTCATTCTCGATTCTGCTTTTGATTTTGCAAAAAACATGGCGGTTTTTTTATTAA
>JAAYHN010000135.1 GCA_012735395.1 Alcaligenaceae bacterium
TAAATAAATGACTAAACGTGGATTACCATTAGAAGGCATCAAGGTGCTTGACCTGTCGCGTGTGCTGGCAGGCCCCTGGTGCTCGCAAAACCTGGCCGACCTGGGTGCCGATATCATCAAGGTTGAACGCCCCGAAACGGGCGACGATACCCGTGCCTGGGGGCCTCCATACCTTAAAGATGCCCAGGGAACCGATACCAGCGAAGCCGCTTATTACTTAAGCGCCAACCGTAACAAGCGCTCTATTGCCATTGATATTGCCAGCGAAGAAGGCAGCCGCCTGGTTCGTGAACTGGCAAAATCATGTGATATTCTGGTTGAAAACTTCAAGGTGGGTGGCCTGAAAAAATATGGTCTTGATTACGAAAGCATCAAAGCCATTAACCCAAAACTGATCTATTGCTCTATTACCGGTTTTGGCCAAACAGGCCCCATGGCGAAAGACCCCGGTTATGATTTCATAATCCAGGGTATGGGCGGGCTCATGAGCATTACCGGTGAGCGCGACGACCTGCCTGGCGGTGGCCCGCAAAAGGCCGGTGTTGCCGTTACCGATCTCATGACCGGCATGTATGCCACCATTGGTATTCTGGGCGCCTTGCAGGAACGCAACAAAAGCGGCCTTGGCCAGCACATTGATGTCGCCCTGCTTGACTGCCACATTGCCATGCTGGCCAACCAGAACCTGAACTACATGACATCAGGCGTTGCCCCCAAACGGGCTGGCAACGCTCACCAGAATGTGGTGCCCTATCAGGTTTTCGCTTCCAGCGATGGCCATTTAATTGTCGCTGTGGGTAACGACAGGCAGTTTGCCTCTTACAGCAAGGCAATTGGCAGGCCTGACCTGGCAGAAAACCCCAGCTACACCACCAACAGCAGCCGTTTAAAAAACCGCAAAGAGCTGATTGCCATTCTGGAAACCATCATGCGTACCGATACCCGGGACAACTGGCTGGCCAAACTGAATGCAGCAGGTGTACCTTGTGGCCCGATCAATACGATTGACCAGGTTTTTGAAATGCCCCAGGTCAAGGCCAGAGGCATCTGGAAAACGGTTGAACATCCGGTTGCCGGCAGTGCCCCCACTACGGCCAACCCCATCACCTTTTCAGACACGCCAATCCAGTACCGCCTGGCTCCACCATTGCTTGGCCAGCATACAGAAGAAATCCTGCGTGAATTCAATCTGGATGCTTCCATGCAAAAAGATTGATAACGATCTCTCGGTTCTCACGCAGGAGCATGGGAGCCAGAAAACCAGACAGCAAAAAAAATCGCCTGAAAATTTTCAGGCGATTTTTTGTTTCCTGCATTGAGAAAAAGTAAATGCTTTAAAGTGAAAACACCCAGGCACCCACAATTAAACCAAAAACAATCCGGTACCAGCCAAACGGCCTATAGGAATAATTGGAAATGAATTTAAGCAAGGCACGCACCAGAAACAAGGCACTGACAAAAGCGGTTATAAAACCGATAACCACCGCAGACATATTGCTATCGCTTAGCTCACCACCATATTTGTACAGGCTTAAAACCGTTGCGCCAATCATGGTAGGCATGGCCAGAAAGAAAGAAAACTCGGTGGCTGTTTTACGGTGAATACCTGACATCATGCCGGCAATAATGGTTGCGCCTGAACGGGAAGTACCCGGAATCATGGCCAGGCACTGGGCAAAACCAACCACCAATGCCTGTTTCCAGGTAATATCTTCAAGACGTTGCACCTTATTGTTTTGTACTTCTGAGTTAACGGCGTGCTTGGCCATGCTGGGGCGTCTTTCAACCCACAGCATGAGAATACCGCCCAATACCAGCGTAAACGCATAAATAATAAACTGCCCGTCAAGCAACTGGCTGATTTGCTTGATTAAAATAAGGCCAATAACGGCGGCAGGCAAGAAGGCCAGGATAAGGTTACGGGTAAACAGCATTTCAGTGCGATCCCCCGTGAAAGTACCCTTGATGACTTGCCACAAACGTTCGCGGAAAATCCACATAACCGCCAGAATGGAACCCAGCTGGATCACGATTTCATAAACCTTGAACTCACCGGAATCAAAATTGATCCAGTCACCCAAAATAAGCAAATGTGCCGTACTTGAAATGGGCAAAAATTCGGTTAAACCTTCAACAATACCAAGAAAACCAGCCTTCAGTAAATAGATAAACTGTTCCATGAAAGTCTTTCTTCTATGCTTGCAGGGCGGCAATCATTTGGGTAAAGATTTTTGGACTGCCAGCCAACATATTGCCTGTTTTCATCCAGCTTTGCTCACCTTCGAAATCACCTACCAGGCCACCCGCTTCCATTACCAGCAAACTGCCAGCCGCGATATCCCAGGCTTGCAGGTTGACGCCACAAAACCCGTCCAGGCGGCCACAAGCGACATAGGCAAGTTCCAGAACCGTGGCCCCCAAACGGCGGAAACCGGCGCTTTCATCTACCAATGGATAAAAACGTTCGGCACCTTTGCGGTTTGAACTGGTCACGGTAGGGAAACGGCCTGCCAGCATGGCTTCATTAAAACGGGTACGGTTGGCAACGCGAACACGACGGTCATTCAGGAATGCACCGCCCCCACGGGTTGAAGTAAACATTTCATTGCGGGCCGGATCGTATACAACCGCCTGGGTAATAACCCCCTTATGGGCCAGGGCAATGGAAACGGCATAATTGGGGAAGCCATGAATGAAGTTCCGGGTACCATCAAGTGGATCGATAATCCATTGGTACTCGGGCGCTGCACCACTGGCGCCATCCTGGCCGCTGACAAATCCTGACTCTTCACCCAGGAATGAATGATCGGGGTAAGCATCACGCAACACTTCGATAATGGCCTCTTCTGCTGCATGATCAATCTCGGTCACGAAATCATTGGGGCCTTTACGGGCAATTTGTACTTTGTCAATATCAAGGCTGCCGCGGTTAATAATCGCGCCGGCACGTCTTGCTGCCTTGATGGCAATGGTGAGCATGGGATGCATATTTTTCTATTTGAATCAAGTTGGCTAAAATACGCATTTTAAATGACAACAGCCGCAAGTTCTAGCCAAACAAGCGTTTTTATTAGAATATATGGTTTTCAAAGGAATATCATGCTTTCCAGCTTTACCCGTATCCGTTTCATCATGGTGGCGCCCAGCCATCCCGGCAATGTCGGTTCTGCCGCCCGCGCCATTAAAACCATGGGGTTTGGCGAACTGGTACTGGTAGCCCCCAAAGATCCGGACATCAGGAATAATCCGGAAGCCATTGCCTTGTCCAGCGGTGCGGCAGACGTTTTGCAAAATACAATTATTACCGCCACCCTTGACGAGGCACTGGCACCGGTTACACTCTCTTTTGCGCTAACGGCCCGCCATCGTGACATGGGGCCACCGGCACTGGATATCAGGCAAAGTGCCGAGCTCAGTGCCCGACACCTCGCTGGCACAAGCCAAAACTGCGTGGCCATTGTGTTAGGCACCGAAAGAACCGGGCTGGACAATGAGGAAATCAGCCGCTGCCACCGTATTTGCCATATCCCGGCCAACCCACAGTACAGCTCGCTGAACGTATCACAGGCCCTGCAACTGGCAGCCTGGGAGCTGCGTTATGCCCTGCTTGGCCAACAAAACACGGTTACGGAAACAGCAAGCACGGCAGAAAGCCAGGCGGAATTTGCCCCCCAGGAAAAAGTGGAAGCCTTCATCAACCACTGGCAACAGGCTTTGGTGGCGATTGATTTCCTGAACCCCGAACACCCCAAAAAATTAATGCCGCGCATGCGCTACCTGTTTAACCGGATTCACATGAGCCAGGAAGAAGTTGACATGATGCGCGGGGTTTGCACCAACATCATTAAACACGCCAGTAAAAAATAAACGCAGATATCGTTACCTGTCATATTAAATCGCTATACTTGATAATAAGCAATCAAGTGAACCGTTTTTTATTGAACCCTGACATAAGAATAAATACGATGACACACAGACATCTTCCCCCCAAAGCCATTTCCACACCAGAACATATCGCTTTCGCCGCGTATAGCGATGCAGAAAAAGCCTATGAACAACTGGTTTATATTTACAGGCGCAATATTGAATTTATCCGGACCGGTTTCCAGAACTTCATTAACCGGGATAGCGAACCCGGGTTCAGTATCCGCGCTTACTACCCCGCAATTCGCCTGCGGGTTACCGATCACAAGGAAATTGACTCCCGCCTGTCTTATGGTTATGCCACCGAGCCGGGCATTTACTCTACAACCATTACCCACCCTGAGCTGTTCAAGTCTTATCTGCTTGAACAAATCAGCCTGCTTATAAAAAACCACGGGATAGAAATAGAAGTGGGTGAATCCAAAACCCCTATTCCCCTGCACTTTTCATTTTCCGGTGACCAGTATGTTGAAGGTGTTTATACCGATGCCAACAACCTGATTTTGCGCAATTATTTTGACGTACCCGACCTTGCGATCATGGATGACGCAATTGTTAACGGCACCCTTAAAACGGAAGCGAATATACCCGAACCGCTGGCACCTTTTACCGCGCCACGGATTGATTATTCACTGCATCGCCTGCAGCACTACACGGCAACTGCAGCCGAACACTTCCAGAGTTTTGTGCTGTTTACCAACTATCAGTTTTACGTGGATGCTTTTTGCGCCAAAGCCCGGGAGCTGGTCCACGACACAAACAGCGGCTATAGCGAGCTGGTTGAACCCGGCAACCTGGTAACCACCGCCACAAGCACGCCCAACACCACCGGCCAGCCAGTCCGTCTGCCCCAAATGCCCGCCTATCATCTTAAACGGGCCGATGGCAGCGGTATCACCCTGGTCAATATGGGCGTTGGGCCTTCCAATGCCAAAACCATTACCGATCACATTGCCGTGTTGCGCCCTTCCGCCTGGATCATGCTGGGGCACTGCGCCGGCCTGCGCAATACGCAAAGGCTGGGCGATTATGTTCTGGCCCATGGCTATGTGCGCGACGATCACGTACTGGATGCCGACTTGCCTTTATGGGTACCCATTCCACCACTGGCCGAGGTACAGGTCGCCCTTGAACAGGCCGTGGCCCAGGTATCGGGGCTCGATGGCTGGGAACTCAAACGCATTATGCGCACGGGCACGGTGGCCAGCATCGACAACCGCAACTGGGAATTGCGCGACCACGACGAACCGGTGCAACGCCTGTCCCAATCACGTGCCATTGGTCTGGATATGGAATCAGCCACAATTGCCGCCAACGGCTTCCGTTTCCGGGTGCCTTATGGCACCCTGCTGTGCGTGTCAGACAAACCCCTGCACGGTGAACTGAAGCTGCCCGGCATGGCAACCGATTTTTACCGCACCCAGGTCAACCAGCATTTGTTTATTGGCATGCGCGCACTGGAAATTTTGCGAGAAATGCCACGCGAACGCCTGCAATCGCGTAAACTACGCAGCTTCATCGAAACCGCTTTCAAATAAACAAAGGAACTTTCAGATTGGCTGCTGTCCTTAATGCGGTCATACCGATTTTTGCATTGATACTGATCGGTTACCTTGCTGCGAAAAAGAAAATACTAAGCCATGAAGCCACCCACCACCTGAACCTTTACGTGGTGTGGCTGGCCTTGCCGGCCCTGCTGTTCCAGGCCATGGCAACCACATCCTGGCAAACCCTGTACCAGCCCGGTTTTATTGGCGCTTCCATGGGTTCCATGCTACTGGTATTTATTGTGTACTTAATCTGGCAGAAAAATAACACCTCCTTGGCTGACCGTAGCATTAACAGCCTGAGTGCTTCTTACAGCAACACCGGTTATATGGGCCTGCCCTTATGTAGCCTGGTATTTGGCCCGGAAGGGCTGACCGCCGCCATTATTTCCATGATATTAACGGCCTGCGTCCTGTTTGCCATGGCAATTGTATTCATTGAGCTGGGGGTGCAGTCTTCTCCCAGCCTGGGTAATACCTTACGCAAAACCGCCCTTTCCCTGGCCAAGAACCCGCTGATTGCCGCCCCGGTACTGGGGGGACTGGTGGCAGCCACCCCGTTCAACCTTCCAGCGCCCATGCTGGAGTTCACCCGATTGCTGGGTGCCTCGGCCAGCCCTTGCGCCCTGGTAACGATTGGCCTGTTTCTGGCACAAACCGACGGCAAGGGGCTGCAAACCGGAACCGCCACCCTGCTTGGCCTGAAATTATTGCTTTTGCCCGCCCTAACGGCTGTTCTGGCATTCTATGTCTTTGACATGCCGCTGGTTTATAAGCAGGCAGCCATTTTGCTGGCGGCCCTGCCCACCGGCACTGGCCCGTTCATGTTGGCCACCCTGTATAAACGCAATTCACAGCTGGTGTCACAGGTGATTTTCCTGTCTACCGTTATATCGGTATTAAGTATTTCTTTGCTGATTGCGCTGTTCCAGGCAACGGCTTAACGTTTTTCTGCAAATTGGCAACAGTCACTCTTCCTGCTCAATCAGGGCAACGTTACGCATACTCACCTTACCGTAAAAACCCCTGTTGCACCAAACTGCTCACTTAGGCATGCTCTTCGCTCAATCCCCTTCAATTGTTGTTAAAATTTAACGGTTTAACGTTACACCCCGATATACAGAATTCAAAGGAATCATGTCCGATCTTTCCTCCCACACCCCCATGATGCGGCAATACTTGAAACTTAAAGAAGAAGCCGGTTCAATCCTGTTGTTCTATCGCATGGGCGATTTTTATGAAATGTTCTACGACGATGCCGTTAAAACGGCCCGCCTGCTGAACCTGACCCTCACCAAACGCGGCACCTCCAATGGCGCCCCCATTCCCATGGCGGGCGTACCGGTACATGCCATGGAACAATATCTGGCGCGTCTGGTTGCCATGGGTGAATCGGTGGCCATTTGCGAACAGATCGGCGACCCGGCCACCAGCAAGGGGCCTGTGGAAAGACAAATTGTCCGTATCGTAACCCCCGGCACCCTGACTGATGAAACCCTGCTGCCTTCCAAGGTAGACCGCCCTTTAATGACCGTATACCTGCCACATAAAGGCCGCAACCCCAAATATGGCCTGGCCTGGATGAACCTGGCCAGCGGTGAATTCAAGGTAACTGAATGCGATCCTGATTCCCTTGACTCGGAAATCCATCGCATTGCACCGGCAGAAATTGTCCGCGCCGATTCTTTTCAGCTGGACACTAGCTATACCGGCACAATCAGCACCACGGCAGACTGGCACTTTGACAGCAACGATGCCAACACCCTGCTTTGCAAACATTTCAATATAGATTCGTTGGCCAGTTTTGGCATTGCCGACATGCCCTCGGCCATTGCCGCAGCCGGTGCCCTGCTGCGCTACACCGAAAAAACCCAATCACAATCGCTGTCGCATATCCAGGGCATTAGTGCAGACCAGGCGCAAGACTATCTGGTACTGGATCCGGTTACCCGCAAAAACCTGGAAATTACCGACACCATCAGTGGTGAAGCTGGCCCAACCCTGTTTTCAATGCTGGACAATTGTGAAACCCCCATGGGCAGTCGCCTGCTACGACGCTGGCTGCATCACCCTTTACGGCAGAATGAAACCGTACAGGCACGCCAGGAAAGCATCCAGGCCTTCCTGAACGGCAAAGCCGACAGCCCGCTGCACCCGACACTGGTTCTGGAAAAAATCAATACCCTGCTGAACACCATGCCGGATATTGAACGCATTGCCACCCGCATTGCCCTGCAATCGGTACGCCCGCGTGAATTGGCCAGCCTGCGTGATGCCATGGCCCTGCAACCGGAACTGCACCAGCTGTTAAGCGAACATATTCCGCCATGCCAACGCCTGGACGAGCTGCATGCGCACCTGTCGCCCGACGCCCTGCTCTATGAAAAACTGAAAAACAGCATTGCCGAAGAGCCGGCGGCACAAATTCGTGACGGTGGCGTGATTGCCACCGGCTTCGATAGCGAACTGGATGAACTGCGTATACTGGCCAGTGACAGCGGCGCCTTCCTGCTGGAACTGGAAGCCCGTGAAAGAACCCGTACCGGCATCAGCAACCTGCGGGTGGAATTCAACCGGGTCCATGGTTTTTTTATTGAAGTATCCAAGGGCCAGGTTGACAAGGTGCCCGATGATTACCGGCGCCGCCAAACCCTGAAAAACGTTGAGCGTTACATTACCCCCGAACTGAAAGTATGGGAAGACAAGGTACTGTCAGCCAAAGACCGCGCCCTGAACCGGGAAAAATGGCTGTACGAACAGCTCATTGCCGAACTGGCACCCTATGTACAGGCCCTGCAGCAATATGCCCATGCCATTGCCGAAATTGATGTTTACCTGGCACTGGCGCAGCATGCCCGCAATAATGACTGGGTTGCGCCCGAACTGCTTGAAACAGCGGTGATTGATATTGAAAACGGGCGTCACCCGATTGTAGAGCATACGATTGAACGCTTCACCCCCAATAGTTGCCTGCTTGATTCCGGGCGCCGCATGCTGCTCATTACCGGGCCCAACATGGGCGGTAAATCCACCTATATGCGCCAAACCGCCTTAATTGCCCTGCTCGCCCGCATCGGCAGTTTTGTGCCGGCCCAGTCAGCCCGCATCGGTGTCATAGACCGTATTTTCACCCGTATTGGTGCGGCAGACGATCTGGCCGGTGGCCGCTCCACCTTCATGATGGAAATGACCGAGGCCGCTGTTATTCTGGCTGCCAGCACACCCCACAGCCTGGTCTTGATGGATGAAATCGGTCGTGGCACGTCCACTTACGATGGCCTTTCCCTGGCCTGGGCCATTGCCTGCCGCCTGCTTAGCCATAACCAGGCCCTGACCCTGTTTGCCACGCACTATTTTGAAATAACCCGCCTGCCCGAACAAAACCCGGCCGCCGTCAATGTGCATCTGGCCGCCGCCGAATCACCCTCGGGCATTGTTTTCCTGCACGAGGTACAGGAAGGCCCGGCCAGCCGCAGCTACGGTATTCAGGTAGCACAGCGGGCCGGCATTCCCAGTGCGGTCATACGGCAGGCCAAGCGTGAGCTGGAGCGGCTTGAAGAACAGGCTTTAAATACCCCCCAGCTGGATCTGTTTGCGGAAACCGCCCCGGTCAATGACCAGGCCAGCGATGACCAGATTGAATTGCAGGCCCTGCGCGACGCCATCAATGATATTGACCCCGACAGCATGAGTCCGCGTGAAGCGCTGGATGCGCTTTATAAATTACGTAATCTTTTTGGACAACCTTAACCCGACTTTTGGCAAGAAAACCATGATTGACCCAAACCAGAAAATTGATTTGCTGGGCCAACGCAGCCCGGCCAGCTTCATGAAACAATACTGGCAGCGCAAACCGCTGCTGATTCGCAACGCCATACCCGATTTCAAACCACCGGTTTCCTTTACCGACCTGAAAAACCTGGCAAAACAGGACAATGTAGAGTCACGCCTGATCTGGCAGGAAAACAATACCTGGAATATGGAAAACGGCCCGTTTTCCCGCTTCCCGAAAATAACTGAACCCGACTGGACCCTGCTGGTGCAAAGCATGGATCTGCACCACGACGCGCTTGCCCAATTGATGCAGCAATTCCGTTTCATTCCCGATGCCCGCCTTGATGATGTCATGATCAGCTTTGCGGCCATGGGTGGCGGCGTGGGCCCGCACTTTGACAGCTATGACGTGTTTCTGCTTCAGGCGCAGGGCCAGCGCAAATGGCGCATCAGCCAGCAAAAAGACTTAAGCCTGGTTCCCGATTTACCCTGTAAGATTTTGCAGAACTTCGAGGCGGAAGAAGAGTTTGTATTGAACCCGGGTGACATGCTGTATTTGCCTCCGCATGTGGCACATGATGGCATTTCCTTAAGCGATAAGTGCATGACCATCTCTATCGGCTTCAAAACCCCCTCTTTTGCCACACTGGCACTGGGCCTGCTGGAAGCGGCGGCAGACCAGATCAATGCCCGTGCCAACCTGGGTTTTGGCCTTTATTCCGAACCCGTCATGAAAGGCCCCAACCTGGGCGGCATGTATAAAGACAAAGGCCAGGAAGCGACCGATACCCCGGCTGAAATCCCTGAGCGCATGATTCAGGCGGCGCTGGACAATATTGCCAAAATCAGTTTCAACAAGGAACTGGCTTCCCGCTTTCTGGGCTGCTGGCTAACCGAGCCCAACCAGCTCAGTGTTTTTGAGGCAAGCGAAACCGCGGTTTACCTTGATGTGGAAGTACCGGAATCAGGCACGCTGATGCTGGACCGTAAAACACGCATGCTTTATTTTGGCAATGAGGTATATATTAACGGTGAAGCCCTGCCTGTCCGGCTGAACCCGTTATTAAAGACTCTGGCCAACCAGCGCAGCATGCCGGCCGCCGCCATTGGCAAAGCCAATGAAGATACACGGGAGCTGATGCAGCAGTGGCTGGAAGATGGCTGGCTGCATTTCAGGCCTTGATAAATCAGGTTTTTTCAGCCATTGCCTGGCTAACCGGAATACGATCCAGCTTGAAAGTGTCGCGCGTATGTGAATACCAGCCGGCACCATGCATGCGCCCGACCAAATCCAGCTTGTTGCCATCAATGTAGCATTTATCAGCATCAATCACGGCAGCATCATCAACATGCAGGCCCTCAACCCGGGCCAGCACAATCACGCGCTTGCTATCAACATCCAGCTCTTTCCATAAACGGCATTCCAGCGCCACCGGACTGCCACTGATGCGTCCAGGCCCGATCTTTTCTGAAGGAAGCGTAACCAGCCCGGCCCGTTTCAGTTCATCAATACCGGCAGGGTAATCGGTCGCGGTAATATTCATCGCATCCATTAAAGATGCTGGCACCAGATTGATAACGAATTCACCTGTACGCTGGATATTGCGCAAGGTATCTTTTTTTTCATCGCTACGGTGGCCAATACCGACAGCGACAACCGGCGGATCTCCCGACAGTACATTAAAGAAAGAAAAGGGTGCGGCATTATAAGCCCCGTCTTCTTCCTGCGTAACCACCCAGGCGATGGGGCGTGGCATGACGACACTCCCCATTAGCTTATAGGTGTTGGTGCCGTCCAATGCCTGCATATCAAAAAACATTTTTGTCTCCAAGATGTCTATGGATTGCAAGCACCACAATCCTGGCCTTGCAATTACCAACTGTACAAAACACGTATGGTTTTTCGAAGACGATTATACCCATAGGCACGGTTGTCTAGCTAATGCTTATGGGCCAGGCGTGAGAGCGAAGCGGTCAAGCGCAGGTTTGGGACGCAGACGTGCAAAAATACAACATTAAAATATCAATGTTGCAAATATGTTAAAGTAACACGCTTATTGAACTGGAATGTTTGGAAAACCACCACTTTCTTTTTGAAGTTCTCCACTTCATAATATGAAATGGAATTTTATTTTTAAGTGATTGATTCTAAAGAAATTTTTGGGGTGACCGATGGGGCTCGAACCCACGACAACCGGAATCACAATCCGGGACTCTACCAACTGAGCTACGGTCACCACTGAAAGAAGAATTAAACTATAGCATAAGTCTTTTTGATTTCGCAAGTAAGTTTTAAGATAAACTAATTTTATGTTGTTTTTCGTTGGATTTTTTCACATATGAAGGCCTTTTGGGCATTTTTGCTTGAATATCAAACACACTTGCTATTTGGAGCTGGTCTGGCCATTGGCTTATTTGCTGCCAGTCATGCCGCCATGACCAAACGGGATGTCCGGGCAGCCATTGCCTGGGTTGGCGTTATTATTTTGTCACCTTTTTTTGGTGCATTCCTGTATTTACTGGTTGGCATCAACCGGATCAGGCGCGGCATTCGCCTGCAGCACCCCAATCATTTCCTGCAAGACCAGTTAAATGGCCAATACCAGGAAACCGGCAACCTTGAAACCATCGCAGGCCAGCAATTTATTTCCCTGAAAAAAGCAGGTGACACCTTAAGCCGCTTCCAGGCCTGGAGCCAAAACGAAATCACCCCCCTGTTTGGCGGTGATGAAACCTATGCAGCCATGATTGCCGCCATTGACCGGGCACATCATTCCATTGCCATGCAAAGCTATATTTTTGACAATGACGTTATTGGCAGGCGTATCGCCCAGGCATTGATTCGTGCCAAACAACGCGGGGTAACCGTCAAGATATTAATTGATGCGGTTGGGGTCAGGTACTCCCGCCCCCCTGTTATTGCCCTGTTCAAAGGCAGCGGCATTGATATAGCGCTTTTTCAGGCCACCGTCCTGTTATTTAAAATGCCTTATGCCAATTTGCGCAGCCACCGTAAAATCCTGGTGATTGATGGCCAGCTTGCTTTTGCCGGCGGCATGAATATCAGGGAGTGCTTTACCTCTGAACTTGGCAATGGCAAAACCATGAAAGACACCCACTTTCGCATACAGGGCCCCTTGAGTTATCAATTGCTCACGGTTTTCATTCACGACTGGGCCTTCACCACCCACGAGAAACTGGTACTGCAAGACTGGATCCGTTCCCCCTTACAAAAACCGCAAGCCAATATTGCCGCCCGCTGCATTACCTCCGGACCGGATAGCGATATCACCAGCACCCATAAACTGATCCAGGCCGCCTGCGCCGTGGCGCAAAAGCACATCCGCATACAATCCCCCTACTTCCTGCCCGATCAGGTTCTGTTAGGCGCCTTGAACACTGCTGCCCGCCGCGGTGTCAGGGTTGATATCCTGGTTCCCGGAGAAAACAACCTGAAACTGGTTCACTACGCCATGCTGGCCCAGCTTGACCAAGTCATGGAAAGCGGTTGCCACGTCTGGCAAAGCAAAGGGCCATTTGATCACTCCAAGCTGTTCACGGTTGATGACAGTTGGTCATTAATTGGCTCATCGAATTGGGATGCACGCAGCCTACGCCTGAATTTTGAAGCGGATATTGAAATTTATGACAAGAATTTCAGTCTTGCCCTCAGCAGGCATATTGACGAAGAAATAAGAAATGCCACGCGTATCAGCAAAGAAACATTAAAATCGGCCAGTTACCTCAAACAGCTCAGAAACAAAATCATCTGGCTGGCCTCCCCTTATCTTTAACCTACAACCAGAACAATGAACACACGCAACGACAATAAAAACACGGGACATAAAGCATGGCTGGTCCTGGTCCTGACCATGACCATCCAGGCTTTTGGCACCATGACCCTGCTCATTCCGCCGGTATTGATCCCGGCATTAAGTACCGAGGTCGGGATATCAACCAGCCACCTGGGCCTTTATATTGCCGTGGCCTACCTGGCCGCCATGACGTCCAGTCTTGGTTCGGGCATGATGCTAACCATGACCGGCCCCATCCGGCTCAGTATTTTATGTATTGCTTCCTGTGCCATTGGCATGCTGGTTTTCCTGCTTGACCCGTCTTTATTAACCCTGCTTATTATGGGCCTGTTTATTGGAGCAGGCTACGGCCCCATAACCCCCTGCAGCTCACAGATCCTGATCAAGAACACCCCCAAACAGCGACTGAACCTTATTTTTTCCATCAAACAAACGGGCGTCCCGCTGGGCGGTGTAATGGCAGCGCTTATCATACCGGCCCTGCTTGAAGTCATGAGCTGGTATTCAGCCCTGCTGGTTATTCTGATTGCCCTGATTGTATTTGTTTGTATTGCCCTGTTCACCCCCAAAGACTGGGAGCCTGAAAACACGGCTGTCTCCACCTCATTTAAAGAAGAGTTTCTCAGTGCCCTGAAAACCGTATCCAGCACCCCGGCACTGCGTACACTGGCTTTGTGCTCCCTGTGCTTTTCTATCTGTCAGCTTACCTTAATGACCTATGCCATTACGTTTCTGAATAAAGAGCTGGGTTTTGCCCTGGTACTGGCGGGTTTCCTGCTGTCCTTTTCGCAGGTATCCAGTGTGGTGGGCCGCATTCTATGGGGCTGGCTGGCCGATCGCTACTTTTCTCCGTGGAGCATGCTGGTATCCCTTTGCATAGGCATGATTCTGGCGGCCATCGCCGTTTTCTCTATAAACGCCACCACCAGCAGCATTGTCATTGCCTTATTCTTTATTTTGTATGGCGCCACCGGTATTGGCTGGAATGGCGTTTACCTGACCGAAGTGGCCCGCAAATCTCCTGAAGGAAAATCCGGCTCCATTACGGGTGTCACCCTGTCAGCCACGTATCTGGGTGTGGTGATTGGCCCGCCAATTGTGGGTATGGTTTCCGAATCCACCGGCAGCTATGGCTATGGCTTTCTGTTTTTATTGATACCGCTGGGAATAGCGCTATTGCTTTTGCTGGGAACCAGGAAGGCGTTTTGAAGAAGAATCGTGAATTGATGTATTGAGTATGCCCGCTCTTTGTTGTAACCTAGATTTTGTAGTTGAAATGAAATAAGGTAAATAAAGAGCCGGGGAAATGAGATTCACACCAAAATCACACCAAAAATACCGTAACCATATGATTTTACTGTCTTTATTGGTGCCTCCGGCGGGAATCGAACCCACAACCCCCCGCTTAGAAGGCGGGTGCTCTATCCAGTTGAGCTACGGAGACAACCTAAGCCCGCTATTCTAACCCGAGTTATAAATATTTGCATTATTTTTGACTACAAAAACCAATAAATTACCAACAAGAGGGTCTGTTTTATGGCAATTTTATTTGAAGTACATCCACAAAACCCACAAACCCGGTTACTGAAGCAGGCCGCCCAAATGCTGAATGATGGCGGCCTGATTGCTGTACCAACCGACTCAAGCTATGCCATTCTGGCCAGGCTTGACGATAAAGATGCCGCCTCGCGTTTACGGCACATCCGTGGGCTGGATGAACGCCACCACCTCACTTTGCTATGCCGTGATCTTGCCGAAATCGGGCACTTTGCCCGTGTCGACAATCAACAATACCGCCTGCTTAAGGCTGCCACCCCCGGGCCCTGGACATTCATCCTTGAGGCAACCAAAGACGTGCCCCGCCGGGTTTCACACCCCTCCCGCAAAACCATTGGCATCCGGATTCCCGACCACCCCATTGCCCTGATGCTGATTGAATACACCGGCACTCCCCTGCTTTCCACCACCTTTATTCCCGAAGGCGAAACCGACCCCCTTAACGATCCGGCAGAAATGATGGATCGCTACAAACATGAACTGGCAGGTATTATTGACAGCGGAAGCTGCCCCGGCACGCCAACCACCGTCATTGACCTTTCCTCCGGCTCCCCTGAAATTGCCCGGACCGGCGCAGGAAACCCGGCTGACTTAGGTCTTTAACCAGGGCAAATCGTTAAAATCATTAACAAAAACATCGTTTCTGTTTTTTTTCTAACAATTTTCCTATCCATTTCATTTAATTCTATTAAACTATCGGCAAAAAAGCGTTATGCTTAGTGGTTTCTATTTCCCCCTGTTCAGGACTTTTAATTATGGCAGTTGACAGCTCTTCATATCCAATTTTCACAGGCAGTATTCCTGCGTTGATTACACCCATGTTGCCCGATGGCAAGATCGATTATGAAGCCTACAAAAAGCTGATCGACTGGCATGTACAGGAAGGTTCTGACGCCTTGGTGGTGGTGGGAACCTCCGGCGAGTCTCCCACGGTAGACTTCGAAGAGCATACCGAACTGATTCGTGTGGCCGTAAACCATGCGGCCGGACGAATCCCCGTCATTGCCGGTGTGGGTGCGAATGCAACAGAAGAGGCCATCTTCCTTACCAAACAGGCCAAAAAAGCAGGTGCACAAGCCGGTTTGTCTGTTGTTCCTTATTACAACAAACCCACCCAGGAAGGTCTTTTCCGCCATTTCAGCGCCATCGCACAGGAAGGTGAACTGCCTGTCATCCTGTATAACGTACCAGGCCGCACGGTTGCCGACCTTAGCAATGAGACTATCTTGCGCCTGGCAAACGTACAAAACATTATTGGCATTAAAGACGCAACGGGCGACATTGCACGCGGCGCCCTGCTTTTAAGCGATAAACCCGATCATTTCCAGGTATATAGTGGCGATGACCCTACTGCCTCTGCCCTTATCCTGCTTGGTGCCAATGGTAATATTTCCGTAACGGCCAACGTAGTTCCAAAGCTTATGCATGAACTCTGCGTTGCCGCCCGTCTTGGCGATGTGCCCACAACACGGGCCCTCAACGCCAAACTGGCCCAACTGAACAAAGTGCTTTTCATTGAAGCCAACCCCATCCCTGTCAAATGGGCTGTTGCCCAAATGGGGCTGACACAACTGGGATACCGTTTGCCCATGTGTGAATTAAGCGAGCAAAACCAGGCCCCCGTTACCCAGACCCTCAAAGCCTTAGGCCTTATTTAACATCAAGGATTCAGATTTATGCGTATTAATGCACGCCATCTTACGGCTTCCGGTTTAATTGCAGCATTCACTTTGCTGGCCGGCTGCAATACAGTCAGTGAACTTATCGGAGATGGAGAACAAGTTGATTACAAAAGCACGGTTCGTGGTGACCCGTTAAGCCTGCCACCCGATTTATCCGCTGCCGAAATCAAGCCCCAGTACACCGCTCCGGGTGGTGCCGCTTCGGCGGTAGCTTACAACCAGTCAGTTGCCGAAGCCACTAAAGCCAACGCGGCAGGGGCAACCGTACTGCCCACAGTAGCTGGCATGGAAGTAAAACGCAGCGGTGACCTGCGCTGGCTTGAAATCGACCAAGACCCAAATATCGTTTATCCCAAGCTGATCGCTTTCTGGACCGATGAAGGCTTTACCATTAACCGCGACAATGCCCAAGCGGGCATTATTGAAACCGACTGGGCAGAAAACCGCGCCAAAATTCCAGGCAACTTCCTGCGTCGTACCCTGGGCTCCATTATTGATATGGTTTCCGATAGCGGCGAACGCGAACGTTTCCATACCCGCCTGGAACGTGTCAATGGCAAAACAGAAGTGTATATCAGCCACGAACGCATGGTGGAAACCCAAATGGATCGTGACGGTTCTCAATTCAAATGGCTGCCTGCCAACGAAGATCCTGGCCTGAACGCCGCCATGATGTCCCGTTTAATGGTTTTCCTTGGCGCTGACCAGGCCCGTGCCGAACAGCAAATCAAACAATCAGCGGCTGCCTCTGCGGTAACCACACAGCCCGTTGCCAGTTTTGTAAGTGGCGCAACAGCCCTGTCCCTGAATGAGCCACGTGATGTTGCCTGGCGCCGTGTGGGCAATGCCATTTCCGCTGCCGGTTTCAAAATAGATCAAACCGATGCAACGGCAGGCACTTATGTTGTACGCTACCTTGATACCGACACCGGTGTAAAACGCCAGGAAGCCAATTTTATTTCCCGCATGTGGGGTGATAAAGGCAACCTGACACCGCTTCCGTACACAGTAGCCGTTAACCAGCAAGGCGCCCAGTCATTCGTTACTATCCATGACCAGAATGGCAATCACGATGAAAGCGCAACCGCACAACGCATCCTGACCGTTCTTGCCCAGAAAATGCAATAAGCCTATTTTGTATCAGTAAAAAATCCCTGCCTTGCGTGCAGGGATTTTTACATCAAACTGAAAGGAAAACCATGCCATTTATTCACGCACAAATTCTTGCCGGTCATAGCACGGAACAAAAGAAAGATTTACTTCAAAACTCAACAAAAGCGGTACAGGACAGCATTGGTGCCCCTATTGGCAGCATCCGGGTCACACTGCAAGAATTTCAGCAAGATGAAGTTATTATTACAGGCGAAGTGGGCAAAGAATTTGCCACCGTACAGGTACACCTGATTGAAGGCCGTACCGAAGAGCTTAAGGCCGCTTTAATTGCCGCCTTAAGCAAAGCCGTCAACGCCAGCCTGGGTATTTCTGAAGATGATATCCGCATTATGGCGATTGATGTCCCCCGTGAAAACATGGGGGTGGCTGGCGGCATCAGTGCCAAAGCCGCCGGACGTTAATTTATCGTTTTTCTTTTCCGGTTTCCTTTGTGTTACCTTGCGAAGCATCATTATCATTGCCGTCACCGGATTCCGTATTCAGGCGATACAAGCTCACGCTCATGGCCAGCAAGAAAGCCACGAAAACGGCCAATATTGCCGCTATCAGGAAATTGTCCAGCAAGAACCACAAAGGAAGCACCAATACCACCCCTACCGTCATGGGGGCACTACCCAGGGCAAACAGGATTTGCCGGATTTTATTCTTCAACTTGACTAATGACATGCATACACCAAAAAACGATTAAAAGCCTGTGCGGTTTCGCATAAAGGCTGCGATTTGTTCCAGAACATACCCACTTCCATATTGGGCACCCCGCCCTCTATGCTAACGGCATTGATTTTCTTGCCATCCAGGGACCAGGGCCGGTAAACCATTTCAGACAGAATGGTAACACCCAACCCCTGCGCCACAAAACCACGCACCGCTTCCATGGAACGGGTTTTCAGCACCACATTCGGTTCAAGTGCGTGATGTTGCCAGAACCGGATACCCGCTTCCTGCGCATTATCCACCTGGATAAGAATATACGGGTAAGGTGCAATCTCTTCAAGTGACACCGAAGATCGCATTCCCAGTGGGTGCGAAGGTGAGACCCACAATTTCCGGGTTGATTGCAGTAACACATGATAATCGAAACAACTCAGGTCTTTGATATTGGAAGTCAGGCCCACCGCCATATCTATTTCATTCGCCAGTATCGCCTGCTCCATTTGCTCCAGCTCCATGTCAAGCAAATCAAACTGAATCCCGGGGTTTGCCTTTTTAAAACGCAGCACCAGTTCGGGTAGGAAATAACCCAACACGGTATACGATGCCGCCACCCGTAACACGCCCGATACCCCCCTGACCTGTTCACCCGGTTGATTTAAGGCCTCATCAAACGCATCCAGCACAAAACAGACATGCCGGTAAAAATCATGACCGGCGGCAGTCAGGGCAACACCATGCTGCAACCGGTCAAACAGCCTTACCTTAAGATGAGACTCAAGGCTAAGCACCGCACTGGTAATGGCTGACTGCGACACGTGTTCTTCAACGGCCGCCATCGAAAACTGCCCCGTGCGGGCCGCAGCGGCAAAATACCTGAACTGTTTGAGAGTGACCTGTTTAGACATTTGTTTTATTGATACCTGATACTATTTTTTTTAATTTTACGATACCCGGGAAAGAAGATAAACTTTCAGGCAGAAAACAGGGAAATTCGCTATTTACATTCACAAGATGTATCGTATACACATACGGCGCGTTTAAATCACTTGTTCAATAATAGAAATAATTCACAGAAACATATTCTGGAGACAAACAATGAATGCCCCAATATCCAAAGCAGCACAAGATGCACTCGCATCCGTTACCCTGGATGACAAGTACACGCTTGAAAAAGGCCGTGTTTTCATGAGCGGAACACAGGCATTGGTCAGACTGCCCATGCTTCAAA
>JAAYHN010000136.1 GCA_012735395.1 Alcaligenaceae bacterium
ATTGTTGGTATCGCACCATGGAATGCACCGGTTATTCTGGCTACCCGTTCTATTGCTTTGCCGCTGGCGTGTGGTAATACGGTTATTCTGAAGTCATCAGAGTTATGCCCGGCTACCCATGCACTGATTGGTAAAGTGCTTACCGATGCAGGTTTGGGTGATGGGGTAGTTAACGTTATCAGTAATGCGCCTGAAGATGCCGGCGAAGTTGTCGAGCAGCTGATTGCCCACCCTGCCGTCAAACGAATTAATTTTACCGGCTCCACCAAGGTAGGTAGAATCATTGCTTCTACAGCAGGTAAATACCTGAAACCGGCTTTGCTGGAATTGGGTGGCAAAGCACCGGTTATTGTGTATGATGACGCCGATCTTGAACAGGCGGTAGCGGCGGTTGCATTTGGCGCTTATTTTAATCAGGGCCAAATTTGCATGTCTACCGAGCGGGTGCTGGTGCAAGATACGATTGCCGATGCTTTCATTGAAAAACTGGCTGCCAAAATCAAAACGATTAAAACCGGTACGCCCGAAGATGCCAACAATACTTTGGGGTATCTGGAAAGCGCACACTCTGCCGAACGTATTAAGGCAATGGTGGAAGATGCGGTTGCCAAAGGTGCTGTTCTGCCCGTACCGCTGGAAACCGAAGGCGCTTTAATGAAGCCGGTGCTGGTTGTAGGTGTCACGCCTGAAATGAGACTGTATGCAGAGGAATCATTCGGGCCGGTTACAACGGTTAAAACCTTTACTACCGATGAAGAAGCAATTGCGATTGCCAACGACAGTGATTATGGCCTGGCATCAGCCGTGTTCAGCCAGAATATCAATCGTGCCCTGAAAACAGCCAAGCAGATTGAAAGTGGTATTTGCCATGTTAATGGTCCTACGGTTCATGATGAAGCGCAAATGCCATTCGGTGGCGTAAAACAAAGCGGTTATGGCCGTTTTGGTGGCAAGGCTTCCATTAGCGAGTTTACCGACCTGCGCTGGGTAACTATCCAGACTGAACCTCGTCAGTATCCTTTATAAAATAGCGGGAAAAAATATGGCTGCATTTGCAGCCATATTTGCGTTGGTGCGTTCAGCATAACGCCCGGCATAAGTGTACTTTCGGGAGCAAGTTCCACGCTGCTGCTACAGAAGAAACCAGATTTTTTCTGCGCTGTGAAAACGGTTGTTGTGTAGTAAGACTGTTTCTGCGCTCTAAAGCGGGGAATAATCACCCGCTGGTGTTGCTCCAACCGCCCTGCGGGCAGAATCGCACCCCCAGCGGGTGATTATTCCCCTTTTTCTATTCTGTAGTCCCTTTCTTATTCAACAGGCAATATCTGTTTACTCATTCCAGTTCACATGGATAAGCCGCTGTTACACTCTTCAAGTGAGGTTGAGTCCGCCATCAGAAAGAAGAATTTCTCCAGTCAGGTAATTGGACTCAATAAGCATCGAAACTGCCTGTGCAATATCTTCTGGGCTTGCTGCCCGACGCATGGGGGCACGCTCTCGCCACAATTCCTGCGCTTGAGTCCAGTTAGCCGTTAAAGGTGTATCCACAAGCCCGGGAGCGACTGCATTCACACGAATATCTGGAGCAAGTGAAAGCGCCAATAAGCGGGTGACATGATTAAGTGCCGCCTTTGTCGCGGCATAAGGAACAGAAGCCCCTTTTGGTCGTACGCCTGCATGTGAGCTCACATTAATCACGCAAGCGGGAACACCTTCTGATGCTGATGCCCTAAGTGCGGCCTCAGCTTCTGCAACGATACGGAATGGCGCAATGACATTGACCTCATGCAGTTCGCGCCAGATCTCTGGTGTTGCCGCCTGCATATTGGCGTGAGGAACCACACGACTGATTCCCGCGTTATTGACAATGACGTCTAGCCGTCCCCATTGCGCAACAGCTTCTTGCACCAGCCTTATTCTGTCTGCGTCATTAGCGAGGTCAGCTTGTACATAAATAGCTGCGCCCAACTCACGTGCCATGGAAATACCGACCTCTGCTGAGCTGCGGGAGTGTAAAACCACTGCATATCCATCCCTCGACAGCCGTCGGGCAATCGCTTCTCCAATACCAGATGTGGAGCCTGTGACAAGAGCAACGCGTTGGAGTTGAAGCATGAAGAGTCCAGAAAATGTTTAATAAATACCAAATATACGGTGAAAAATGCCGTGAAAACAAGAAATATTAAACAAAATTGCGTTTAAATTTTTCGTGATTTTGAATATTGCTTTGCATGTCTGCCACATCCCATATTTGAAGCTCCCATGGGAAATAAAAATTGCTCTTGTTTTTGAAATAAACATGCAGCCCGCGATAGCCCTCTTTGTCACGCAGATACCAATTCTTCAGGTTCAATTCATCTTGCCAGTCGTCAAGCAAATCCATAATGGTTTTTATTTCATCTGCGGACACAACAATTCGGGCACCAAAAATATCATTAAGCCAATTATTGACCGGATACTGATCTTCACGGCCTGAAAAACGCTGAATCTTGTCATCTATACTTTCCCGGGTTTTGACACGGTAAAAATATTTAATATCAATTTCTGCAGTCATCAAGTAGTCATTGATACACTCGTGCAAAGTCAGCCGATATTTATAAATATGAGGTATCGGCACAGAGCGAATGGTCTTGGAAAGATTGATTTTCTCAATTCTTCCCGTTTCAAAATAATCATTTGAAAACTCACTGTGCAAGCGATTTATTTCGCTAACGAGCTGTTTTACCTGACTGATCGTATCCATGTGTGGATTCCTTGTTTTATACCTGGCAATGATTAGACAAAAAGCAGCGTGGTGTTTCCTGATCTGCGATTCTGCCCGCAGGGCGGTTGGAGCCGGGCAGGAAATTCCACACTGCTGCCACAGAAGAAACCGGATTATCCCCCTTTGCCAATTAAGAAAACCAGTTCAACACCGCGTCCAGCCCGGAGTAATTAATACTGTATGCCGCCTGTTCCTGCACCACCGGCTTGGCCCTGTAAGCCACCGAATAAGCCGCATGTCCCATCATAATCAAATCATTCGCACCATCACCCATCGCAATGCACTGTTCTGGCGTGGCATTTTCTTTTTGTGCCAATGCCTGCAGGTAGTTTGCCTTGGCCTGGCCATCCACAATATCACCCAACACCCGTCCGGTTAACACACCATTATTCACCTCAAGCGTATTGGCATGCGTTTCATCCAACCCCAGGCGCTCTTGCAAACGTTGCGTGAAAAACGTAAAACCACCAGAAACCAGCAATACCTTCAAACCTGCCTGTTTTGCTCCCTGTACCAGTTTTTCTGCCCCGGGATTCAGGCGCAGGCGTTCTTCATAAACCTTTTCCAGTGCACTGGCCGGTACCCCTTCGAGCAAGGCCACCCGGCGGCGCAGGCTTTCAGAAAAATCCTTGATCTCGCCACGCATCGCTGCCTCGGTAATGGCCGAAACCTGTTGTTTGCGTCCGGCCATATCGGCAATTTCATCAATGCACTCGATATTGATTAAGGTGGAATCCATATCCATGGCCAGCACTTTCATTTCGGCAAGCGGTTTGTAATGATTGATAAAGGCGGTATCAACCCGGTTCTTTGCGGCCCACTGCGTGATTTCTTCACGGCTGGCAGGGTCTACATCAACCAGTCGTACGGCACAGCTGTTAATGTTATGGATACTGTTTGCATTGGCAATGGCTGCGGCATGTTCAACCAGGTTGCCTAAAATACCGGCCGTTTGCAAAATAAGATGAGTCGTCATAATTCAGTTTTATTTAAGTTTAAATAATAATCAGGAAAGGGTTTTCAGCAATTGGCGTACCGCCTCTATGCGTTGATTGATATTGGGCATTTTAGCCAGTTCCATCCGCAGTTTGTCGGCACCGCTGAAGCGGATATGTTTTTGTTTTTGCACCAGCTCTATCATGCGCAGCGGGTCAATATTGGCAGACGGGCCAAAAGAAAGCATGGCCTGTTCGTCACTGATATCAACGCGGGTAATACCCAAGGGTTCAGCCAGAATCCGTAAACGGTGCGTCACAATCAGCATGGTGGCCGGTTCGGGCATCTTGCCGAAACGGTCTATCAGTTCTTCCTGTATTTGCAACAGTTCATCGTCATTTCTGGCATGTGACAGGCGTTTGTAAATGGACAGGCGGGCGTGGACATCACCGCAATAATCAGACGGCAGCAAGGCCGAGGTATGCAGCTTGACCTCGCAAATATGGGAGAAAGGTGATTCCAGATCGGGCTCTTCACCCGCTTTCAGGGCCCGTACCGCCTCATTCAGCATATCGGTATACATGGAAAAACCAATTTCATGAATATTGCCCGATTGTGAATCACCCAAGACTTCACCCGTACCACGGATTTCAAGGTCATGCATGGCCAGGAAAAAGCCCGAACCCAGTTCTTCCATGGACTGGATGGCCTCCAGCCGCTTTTTGGCATTGCTGGTGATGGCGTCTTCGCCCGGTGTCAGCAGGTAAGCATAGGCCTGGTGGTGGGAACGCCCGACCCGGCCACGCAGCTGGTGCAGCTGGGCCAGGCCCAGCCGGTCGGCACGGTGGATGATAATGGTGTTGGCACTGGCTACGTCAATGCCGGTTTCAATAATGGTGGTGCATAACAGTACATTAAAACGTTGCTGGTAAAAGCCTTTCATGACTTCTTCCAGTTCCCGTTCGGGCATTTGCCCGTGGGCGACCGCAATGCGGGCCTCGGGTATGAGTTCCTGCAGGCGGGCCTTGCGGTTATTGATGGTTTCCACTTCATTGTGCAGAAAATACACCTGTCCGCCACGCTTGAGTTCACGCAGTACGGCTTCGCGGATGGTGCTGCCATCTTCACGGCGTACAAAGGTTTTAATGGCCAGCCGTTTTTGCGGTGCGGTGGCAATCACGGAGAAATCGCGTATGCCTTCCAGTGACATGCCCAGCGTGCGGGGAATGGGGGTGGCGGTTAAGGTAAGTATATCCACTTCGGCCCGCAAGGCTTTCAGGGCTTCTTTCTGGCGCACGCCAAAGCGGTGTTCTTCGTCAATAATAACCAGCCCAAGCTGCTTGAACTGGACGTCTTTGGACAGGATTTTATGGGTGCCAATTACAATATCAACCGTACCCGCCTTGATGCCGTCAATTGCTGCGGCAACCTGTTTGCCCGAGCGGAAACGGGACAGTTCGGCCACATTGACAGGCCAGTCGGCAAAGCGGTCAGAGAAGGTTTGCGCATGCTGTTCGGCCAGCAGGGTGGTGGGGCACAGCAAGGCCACCTGTTTGCCATTGGCCACGGCCAGGAAAGCCGCGCGCAGGGCGACTTCGGTTTTGCCAAAGCCCACGTCACCGCACACCAGGCGGTCCATGGGTTTGCCTGAAACCATATCGTTCATGACGGCCTCAATGGCGGCGGCCTGGTCGGCGGTTTCTTCAAAGCCAAAGCCTTCAACAAAGGTTTGGTAATCGCTGAAAGGCAGCTTGAATGAATACCCCTGGCGTGCGGCACGCTGGGCATACAGGGAAAGCAATTCGGCAGCGGTGTCGCGTATTTGTTTGGCCGCTTTTTTACGGGCCTTGTCCCATTGGCCGGAGCCCAATAAATGCAAGGGTGCCTGTTCGGGGTCGGCCCCGCTGTAACGGGCAATCACATGCAGCTGGGAAATGGGGACGTAAAGCGTACTGTCATTGGCATATTCCAGATGCAGCAGTTCGACATTGCCTTCGCCCAGATCCATGCTGACCAGGCCCCGGTAGCGGCCAATGCCATATTGCACATGCACCACCGGATCGCCTTCACGCAACTCTGACAGGTCGCGCACCATGGCGTCAACATCGCTGCGGCGTTCCTGCTTGCCCCGGCGGCGCTGGGTATGGCTGCTGGTGCCGGGGTACAGGTCGTTTTCGGTGAGCAGGGCGAAATTCAGGGGGCTGATTAAAAAGCCGGTATCAATGGGGGCAACCACCATACCGAAATGGCTGTCAGACTGCATGAAGTCGTTAATGGATTCCACCGTGATGTCCGGCTGTAATTGCTGTTCATTCAGTAGTTGCAGCAGGGTTTCGCGCCGGCCGGCAGAGTCGGCACAAAGCAGGACTTTATACTGTTGGCTGGAAACGATGTTTGCCAGTTTGGCAAAGGGGGTTTCCGAACGGCGCAAGACAGCCACATCGGGGGCAGCGGTAATTTCTTCAGAGGGCTTTTTGCCGTCAAGGTTGAGACGGGCAAAGTTTTTGAATTGCCCGTAAATTTGGTCTTTTGATAAAAACAGCTGTTCTGGTGGCAGTACCGGCCGCTCACGGTCGCCCTTAATGAAGTTGTAGCGGCTGGCCGTGTCGCTGTGAAAGCGTGCGATGGTGTCTTCCAGGTCGCCCAGCGTGACGGTAATGGTTTGTTCGTTCAGGTAATTGAAAAGGGTGGCGGTTTCATCAAAAAACAGGGGCAGGTAGTATTCGATACCGGCAAAAGCGATACCGTTGCCAATATCCTTGTAAGGCAGGGCCCGTGACGGGTCGCCTTCAAAGACTTCGCGGAACCGGGTGCGGAAGCGGGTACGGGCTTCTTCATCCATGGGAAATTCACGGCCTGGCAGTAATTCCACTTCATTAACCGGATACAGGCTGCGTTGGGTGTCAATATCAAAACTGCGGATGGAATCAATTTCGTCGTCGAACAGGTCGATACGGTAGGGCACCACAGAGCCCATGGGGAAGAGGTCAATCAGGCTGCCCCTGATGCAGAACTCACCGGCAGCGGTCACCTGGGTGACATGGGTGTAGTTGGCCAGCATGAGCTGGTCACGCAGGGCGCCTTCATTAATGCGATCCCCTTTTTTGAAGGAAAAGGTATAAGCGGCCAGAAAAGAGGGCGGTGGCAGCCTGTACAGTGCCGTGGTAACCGGTACGGTAAGAATATCCACCTCATTGAGCATGAGGGCGTGCAGGGTTTTTAAACGCGCGGAAATCAGGTCCTGGTGCGGTGAGAAGCCATCGTAGGGCAGGGTTTCCCAGTCGGGCAGCTGGCGGGCCTTGATGTGCGGGTTGAAACGCTTTATTTCGTCGGCCAGCCGTTGGGCCTGTAAGGGGTCGGCACATAGCACCACAATGGTTTTACTGGCGGCCTGGGCCAATTGGGCCAGCAGCCAGGCATCGCCTGAGCCCGCCGGGCATGGGTAATTGAAGCGTTGGCCGGGTTTCAGGCTGGCAAGCAGGGTGGATATTGAAGGTAAGGGCACGGCAGTCAATTCAGGGTGAAAAGAAAGCGTCTATTTTAACAGCGATGCAATGTGTTTATTCTGATCAGGCTAAAGCCCGGTTCTTTAGCCAAGGCTTATCTTACAATAAGGCTGTTTTGGTTTATGTGCGGGTCAGGCCTGCCAGAAAGCGATGAGTGAAAAAATAATAGCCCTTATTCCTGCCGGTGGTGTTGGTGCGCGCGCACAGGGCGAGGGGCATTCAGGCCCCAAGCAGTACCGTGACATTAATGGCACCCCCATGCTTGAGCATACCGTTATGGCCTTGTTGCGTCATGCCGGTATTGCGCAGGTGCATATTGGCGTGGCACCCAATGACGCCTATATTGACGATTGCGGTATGGCAAAGTATGACCGGGTCAGGATTCACCGCAGCGGCGGGGCCAGTCGGGCCGACACGGTGCTGAATACCCTGCTGGTTTGCGGGGTGGCCGATGAGGACTGGGTGCTGGTGCATGATGCCGCCCGGCCCGGTTTGCGCTTTGATTGCCTGGGCCGTTTAATTAAAACCTGCCTGCTACATGACAGGGGCGGTATTCTGGCAACGCCTGTACCCGATACGGTTAAAAGGGCAACCGTGAATAATGGGGTGAGCCTTATTGATGCCACGGTGCCACGTGATGGCCTGTGGCTGGCGCAAACGCCACAAATGTTTCGGGTGGGTATGTTGCGTGATGCGCTGATGCAGGCCAAAGAGCAGGGGTTTGAGGTAACCGATGAAGCTTCCGCCATGGAGTTCACCGGCTATGCGCCGTTGCTGGTAAAGGGCAGTATTGAAAACATGAAAGTGACCTGGCCCGAAGATTTTGCGGTGATGGAACACTGGTTGTAGTGGCTGGCACAGGGCATTATTTGTAATTGCCTTAATCAGTTTAAATATAAAATAAAATAGTACAGGAAAGAAAATGACAGTACCTTTCAGAGTAGGACAGGGTTTTGATGTGCACGCCCTGGTAGAAGGCAGGCCCCTTATTTTGGGTGGCGTAACCATACCGCATACCCATGGGCTTAAAGGGCATTCTGATGCCGATGCCCTGTTGCATGCCATTACCGATGCCGTGTTGGGTGCGGCGGGCCTGGGTGATATTGGCAGGCATTTTCCGGATACCGATCCGGCCTTCAAGGGGGCCGATAGCCGGGTATTGTTACGTGAGGCTTATGCCAAAGTGAAAGCCGCAGGCTGGCAGGTGGTGAACGTGGATGCGACGATCCATGCCGAGGCCCCTAAAATCAAGCCCCATGCCGCAGCGATGGTGGGTAATATTGCCAGTGATCTGGGCTTGCCGGAAGATTGCGTGAATGTGAAGGGTAAAACCAATGAGCACCTGGGTTACCTTGGCAGAAAAGAGGGGATTGCGGCCAATGTGGTGGTGTTGCTGGCAAAAGGGTGATGGTTTGTGGCTGTGAAAGAAAGGATTTTTCTTGCCAGCTGGTAACTTATAAAAAGCAGTGTGGTGTTTTCTGCCCTGCGATTCTGCCCGAAGGGCGGTTGGAGCAGGGCAGGAAATTCCACACTGCTGCCGCAACAGAAACCAATCTGTGCAAGACCGGATTAGCTTCGTTGTAAAACGGGGTCTTGCCACCATTTGTTATGAGGTGAAACCTGGTATATGGCTGGAAGGCCTGCTGTGGCTACAGCGTAGCGCCACCAGTGTTACGGTTGCAGGCGCATAGCTCGTCTGTTTGCAGCCCGTCAAGGATACGCAATACTTCTTCGGGACTACGCCCTACATTCAGGTTGTTAACCGATACGTGCTGGATGATGTTGTCGGGGTCAACAATAAAGGTGGCGCGCAGGGCAACGCCGGCAGTTTTATCGCGTATGCCCAGCTGGTCTATGAGGGAACCGGTAGAATCGGCAAAAGAATAGTGCGCCAGTTTGTCCAGTTCAGGGTTTTCACGGCGCCATGCCAGCTTGCAGAATTCGTTATCAACAGAACCGCCCATAAGAACCGCTTCGCGCTGGTTAAATTCCTGTACCAGCGCGTTAAAACCGGTGATTTCCGTGGGGCATACAAAAGTGAAATCTTTGGGGTAGAAATAAATCACTTTCCATTTGCCGGGAAATGAACTCTCGGTAATGTCTTCAAAGGCAGAGACACCGTTCTCTTCATGGTTGTTAAAACCCGGTTTGACGCCAATGACCTTGAATGTTTCCAGTTTATCGCCAATAGTCTTCATACATTTCCTTCTTTAAAAGCGTATTAATTCAATACTAACACTATCAC
>JAAYHN010000137.1 GCA_012735395.1 Alcaligenaceae bacterium
AACAAGCCATGCTTAAAGCCTATAAATACCGCATTTACCCGAACAAAGAACAGCAAGTGTTGATGGAAAAACACTTTGGCTGCGTTCGCTTTGTGTATAACTGGGCGTTGGCATTACAAAATTCGTATTACAAAGCAAACGGCAAGTCGCTGTCTCGCAGTGAAATACAAAGTCAGTTAGTGGCTAAAAAGAAAGACAAGGATTTTGCCTGGCTCACTGAGGTCAACAGTCAATCGCTTTTGCATGCCTTATTGAATGTGCATACGGCATTTATCCATTTTTTCAAAGGGCGTACGGGGTATCCTCGTTTTAAAGCCAAACATTATGCGGCACGCAGTTATCAAAACCCGCAGCACAGCAAGGTGGATTTTGACAAAGGTGTGATTGACCTGCCTAAGCTAAAAGGGGTCAAAGCCAAATTAAGCCGGCCATTTGAAGGCAAGATAAAAACCGTTACCGTGTCTAAATCGGCAACGGGGAAATATTACGCCAGTGTGCTGGTAGAGTCAGCGCAAACCGTACCGATTGCCTCTACCATTGAGCCCGATAAAACCCTGGGTATTGATGTGGGCCTGACACACCTGCTCAACCTCTCAGACGGTTCAAAAATAGACAATCCCCGCTTTTTAAAGCAAGCCCGGCAACGCTTGAAAAAAGCACAACGTATTTTTTCACGTAAACAAAAAGATTCGCTCAATCGCCAGCATCAACGGCTTGTGGTGGCCCGTTTGCATGAAAAAGTGAAAAATCAACGCCTTGACCTGAATCATAAACTAACGCATCAACTGGTCTGTGAAAACCAAGCAACCAGTTTTGCGGTAGAAGATTTAGTGGTCAAGAATATGGTTAAAAATCGCAAGCTGGCCCGGTCTATCAGTGATGCCGCATGGGGGCAATTGATTACCTTGCTGACTTACAAATCGAAGTGGTACGGTAAAAATGTCCTGACGGTGGAGCGGTTTTTTGCCAGCTCAAAAACTTGTTCGCATTGTCACCACCACGTTAAAACGCTGCCGCTATCGGTACGATCCTGGCGGTGTGAAGCGTGTGGTACCGAACTTGACAGGGATATCAATGCCAGTCAAAATATACGCCAGCAGGCGTTAGCTGATGCACTCGGTGATGCACTCGGGCAGAGTGTTGTATAAAGAGTTCCTCTCTATCTAAACGACTCAGCGGTCGTGATAGAGCGAAAGGAAGTAGCTTCTGCTACTTCGGGTCGCAAAGATTCCCCCACCAGAACTAATAGCTTTGGTGGGGGAGTATGCCAATCAATCTGGGGCATAATAATCCGGTCCATCTTGAAGAAAATAAATGTTATGAATTTATCCCTTAGTGATTTGTCCCGCCTTAAAGTGGCGGTGGCCCAGTTTCCGGCCGTCAATGATATTGATGCAAACAAAGCCCATATAACAGAATTAAGCCGCCAGGCGGTGGCACAGGGTGCCGAGCTGCTGGTTTTTCCGGAAGCGGCCATGTGTTCTTTTGGTTCAAGCCTGCCCGAGCTGCGTGACATCGCCAGCACCCACTCACCGGGTTTTATCCGTTTCATGCAGGAGCTGGCTCGCCAGAACGGGATGTACATTGTGGTGGGGGTGCTTAGCTTAAGCGATGACCCGGCTGAAGAGCGGGTGACCAACCAACTGCTGGTGATTGATGCGCAGGGCGACGTGATCGTGCGTTACACCAAACTGCATGTGTATGATGCCTTCAACTTCAAAGAATCTGACAAGGTCAAACCGGGCGACTTGAAAGCGGATGGCTCCGGACTAGGCCTGTTCAGAATCAAGGATTTCACGGTCGGGCTGGTTAACTGCTATGACCTGCGCTTTCCCGAGCTGGCACGTGCGCTGGCGGCCAAAGGGGCCGATGTCATTTCCGTTAGTGCGGCATGGATTGCCGGGCCTTACAAGGAAAACCACTGGGAAATCCTGTTGCGTGCCCGGGCGATAGAGAATACTTCGTATGTGCTGGCTTCCGGCCAGACGGCTACCCGCTGCACCGGTAACAGCATGATTATCGACCCGATGGGCAGCGTGATAGCGGGCTGTGGTGATTTGCCGGGCATTGCCGTTAATGTGCTGGAAAAAAGCAGGATAAAACAGGTACGTGATATTTTGCCCTGCCTTGAAAACCGTCGTTTTTAAGGCGGTGCCGTGGGGGTCGCACATCTGGTGCAAGGGTCAGCGGCTTTTTAAAAAAAAGTTACTATATTTATCCTTCAAAATTTGCCAACTGGCTGGAATCATGGGTAAAAAAATGCAAACCCACGTAGAATATAGGCAATTCAAAATTCGACATATATGCACTAGGAGAATCTCACATGGCATTAGTTTCAATGCGTCAGTTGCTGGACCATGCAGCCGAGAACGGCTATGGTATTCCTGCTTTTAACGTCAACAACCTCGAGCAGGTCCAGGCTATTATGGAAGCCGCCAAGGAAACCAATAGTCCCGTTATCATGCAGGCCTCTGCCGGTGCCCGCAAATATGCAGGCGAAGGGTTCCTGAAATATCTTATCCAGGCTGCCGTGGAAAGCTACCCCGAGATTCCCGTCGTCATGCACCAGGATCACGGCCAGTCTCCTGAAATCTGTCAGGGCGCCATCGATCTGGGCTTTTCCAGTGTCATGATGGACGGCTCCCTCATGTCCGACGGTAAAACCATTGCCGAATACGAATATAACGTGGATGTCACTAAAAAAGTGGTTGATATGGCCCATAAACTGGGTGTCACCGTCGAAGGTGAGCTGGGCTGCCTGGGTTCGCTGGAAACCATGGAAGGCGACAAAGAAGACGGCCACGGTGCCGACGGTAAATTAACCATCGACCAGTTGCTGACCGACCCTGAACAGGCGGCCGATTTTGTTCGCCAAACCCAGCTTGACGCCTTGGCGATTGCGATTGGTACCAGCCACGGTGCCTATAAATTCACCCGCAAGCCTACTGGCGATATCCTGTCCATCCAGCGCATTAAAGAAATTCACGCCCGTTTGCCAAATACCCACCTGGTCATGCACGGCAGCTCAAGCGTTCCCCAGGAATTGCTGGCTGAAATCCGTGAATTTGGCGGCGACATGAAAGAAACTTATGGTGTGCCTGTTGAAGAAATCCAGGAAGCCATCAAGTATGGCGTGCGTAAAATCAATATCGACACCGATATCCGTTTGGCCATGACCGGTGCGATCCGTCGTTTCCTGGCAGAAAACCCTTCCAAGTTTGACCCGCGCGAGTACAACAAACCTGCCCGTGAGGCCGCCAAAAAAATCTGTATCGCCCGCTACGAAGCCTTTGGCACAGCAGGCAATGCAAGCAAAATCAAGCCGGTTGCCCTGTCTGAAATGGCCGCATTGTATGCATCAGGCAAACTCAATCAGCAGGTGAAATAAGCGGTTCGGTTTATTAAAACCGGCTCACACGCTAAAAATCCCGTCCGGCTGCATTTTCGGGCGGGATTTTTCATTTAAAGCGGTAAAATACAGCATTCATTGCGTTATGCGCTTTGCATAATCTATAAAATCCTTTTCCAACCGAAATCCCAAGGATTATAAGTGGCGACTGCACTTCATCAATCAACCATTCAATCATTACCATTGCTGGCTCGCGGTAAAGTACGCGATATGTATGCGGTGGGCGATGACAAACTGCTTATTGTGGCCAGCGACCGCATCTCGGCCTTTGATGTCATTTTAGATGACCCCGTTCCGGGCAAAGGCCAGGTCCTGACAGAATTAACCGAGTTCTGGCTTAACAAACTGGCGCATATTATTCCCAACCACTCAACCAATATCAAACCTGAAGACGTGGTGGCCCCCAACGAGGTAGAGCAGGTGCGTGGTCGTGCGGTAGTCGTGAAGCGCCTTAAACCCATTCTGGTTGAAGCGGTTGCGCGTGGCTATTTAATTGGTTCCGGCTGGAAAGATTACCAGGCAAACGGTACCTTGTGTGGCGTGAAATTACCGGCGGGCCTGAAACAGGCCAGCAAATTGCCCGAGCCTGTTTTTACCCCGGCAGCCAAAGCGGAAGCGGGTTCACACGACGAAAACGTGGATTTTTCCGAAGTGGTCAAAGAGGTTGGCCAGGAAATGGCAGAAAAAATCCGTGATATTACCTTAAGGCTGTATTCCGAAGCGGCGGCGTTTGCGGCAGAAAAAGGCATTATCATTGCAGATACCAAATTCGAGTTTGGCCTGTCCGAAGACGGTCAGCTGTATTTAATGGATGAAGTCCTGACCCCGGATTCTTCCCGCTTCTGGCCAGCCGAGAGCTATCAGGAAGGCATCAGCCCGCCCTCATTTGATAAACAGTTCGTACGCGACTGGCTGGAAACCCAACCCTGGGACAAAACCGCACCCGCACCCAAATTGCCACAGGAAGTGCTTGAAAAAACAGCGGCCAAATACCGCGAGGCAGTTGATCGTCTGCTTGCTTAACAAGGAAGTGTCATGAATAAGAATACCAGCCCGGTTGTGGGCGTTATTATGGGTTCTTCCAGCGACTGGGAGGTCATGAAAAACGCCACCGCCATTCTGGAAGAATTTGGTGTGCCTTACAAGGCGGAAGTCATTTCCGCCCATCGCATGCCATTGCAAATGGTTGAATACGGTGCCCGTGCCTATGATTCGGGCATCCGTGCGATTATTGCCGGGGCGGGCGGGGCAGCCCAC
>JAAYHN010000138.1 GCA_012735395.1 Alcaligenaceae bacterium
ACCTTAATGTGTTTATTTCCATTAGTCTCAAATCCCAGGATAAACAGGCCCTGGCCAATTTTGAGCAGCGCATTTCCGAACATGACGAGGTCATGGAATGCTATTTAATGACGGGTGACTCTGATTACCTTATCAGGGTTGCGGTAACCAATATCGCGGCTTTGGAACGCTTTATCCTTGAGCAGTTAACACCGATCCCCGGGATCGATAAAATCCGTTCCAGTTTTACCCTTAAGCAGGTTTTATATAAAACCGCTTTACCCCTGCCGGGCAGAAAAAAATAAAGCACCTGTATACCCGGGTAAGCGGGTACAGGTGCTTATTGTAAATATTGAAAAATAATTAAGAAACGGCCCTTAAGCGATTCAGCAAAAAGGGAACGAACAGGAATAAAAAGGAAACACTCAGGAAAATGATTGAAAGCGGGGTTTCAACCAGAACCGCCGGGTTTCCCTGTCCGGCAGCCAATGCCGTACGCAACTGGTTTTCTGTCATTGGCCCAAGAATCAAGCCAATAAGCAAAGGTGCTATAGGGAAATCATAAACACGCATGACATACCCCATTAAGCCAATCAGGGCCATGCAAAACAAATCAAATACCGAGCCGGATACACCCCAAATTCCTATCATGGCAAAGATAAGGATACCCGCGTAAAGCTGTGGTTTTGGAATTAATAGCAGGCGAACCCAGACGCCAATAAGCGGCAGGTTCAGAACCAGAAGCATGACGTTGCCAATATAAAGTGAGGCAATTAAACCCCAGATAAGCTCGGGGTTGCTGGTAAACAGAAACGGCCCAGGCTGAAGGCCAAAGTTCTGGAATGCGGCCAGCAAGATGGCTGCGGTGGCGGAAGTAGGCAAGCCCAGTGTTAATAAAGGAACCAGTACACCGGCTGCAGCTGCATTATTGGCGGCTTCAGGGCCGGCCACACCTTCAATGGCACCTTTACCAAATTCTTCACTGTGTTTGGAAAGCTTTTTTTCCATTGTGTAAGAGAGCATGGTGGGAATTTCTGAACCACCACCAGGAATGGCCCCCATGGGAAAACCAATGACAGTGCCCCGGATCCAGGGCATGAATGAGCGTTTCCATTCTGACTTGGTCATCCAGATGCTTCCCTTTACCGCGATAATCTCATCTTTTTTGCTGTTGTAGCGACTGGCAACGTAAATAATTTCACCAACGGCAAAAAGAGAGACCAGAACCACCGTTAGTTCCATGCCATCAAGCAGGTCGGCCAGGCCAAATGTCATGCGTGGCTGTCCTGTCATGTTGTCTATACCCATGACACCAAATGCCAGGCCAATAAACAGGGCAATAAAACCCCGTACCCGCGAGCTTCCCATAACAACCGCAACAGAGGTAAAGGCCAGGATGGTCAGGGCAAAATAATCGGCGGGCTTGAAGTAAAAAGCCAGCTCGGCCACGTAGGGTGCCGCAAAGGTAAGGGCAATCGTTGCCAAAGTGCCCGCAATGAACGAGCCAATGGCCGCTGTGGCCAATGCAGCGGCACCACGCCCGGCCCGGGCCATTTTATTACCTTCAAGCGCGGTCATCATAGAGCCGGCTTCACCCGGGGTGTTAATAAGAATGGATGTGGTAGAGCCACCATACATGGCACCATACAAGACCCCGGCAAACATGATAAATGCGGAAACCGGGCCAACCGAAACGGTCACGGGCAGTAACAGGGCGATGGTAAGCGCAGGCCCGATGCCGGGAAGAATGCCAATAGCCGTACCCAGGATTGAACCAATCAGGGCCCAAAAGATATTGGTAGGGGTAAGAGCCACCTCAAACCCGTGTAGAAGCAGAGCCAGTGTATCCATATTTATCTTAAATTATTATGTTTAAACAGGAAAAATCAGAAGCCAAGTAATGGGATAAAATCGCCCAGCTGTAAACCCAATAAACCGAACAGGAACCAGCTGCTTGTTCCAAGAATGAACCCGATAAGCAGATTCATGACAATTCTTCGGGAACCAAAAGCCAGGGTTATTAACATGAATGAACACATGGCCGTGATTGGCAGGCCTAGATGCTCAATAATGAGCACGGGCAGGAAGGCCCCCAGGAGGGCAGTAAAAAATGCACGTTTGTCCATCGGGGTTTCACCCTCGGCATTTTCCGTATCCTGGGGTTCGAATTTTTCACCACGTGCTATTTGTATAAGCAGCAGTATGCCAAGCAATACCAGCCCCACACCTATGGCAGTTACAAACATGCCGGGGCCGATGGCGGCGTAGCGTGCCGTATTCTCCAAATCATTGGCCGAATACAGGCAAACGGCGCCCATAAAGACAACAATAAGCCCCAGCCACCACGGTTTGCTTTCGGTGTGGCCGGGTTTGTCCTGAGAAGGGGTATTTTGTTTATTGAGCAAGGCCGGCGTCTTTCAGGATAGTGTTGATACGTACACTTTCATCTTTCATGAAAGTACCGAATTCTGGCCCGGCCAGGAAGAATTGATCCCAGCCCTGGGTTTCCAGAACCTGTTTCCATTCGGCGCTGTCATTCAGTTTGGCAAAGCGTTCTACCCATTCCTTGTAATTGGCATCGGGCATATCGACCGAACCCAGAATACCCCGCCAGTTGGCAATTTCCACATTGTAACCGGCTTCTTTAAAGGTAGGGACATCAAGCCCGGCCATGCGCTCGGCTGATGTAATACCCAGAATTTTTACGCGGTTGGTTTGCGCAAACTGCTGGAATTCGGAAATGCCTGAGATACCGGCTTTTAACGTACCGTTGACAATACCGGTGACCGTATCGGCACCACCCGCCTGCGGAATATAGTTCAGGTCTTTAACGGGAACGTTGCCTTCCTGGGCCAGCAAAGCCAGGGCGATATGGTCAACGCCACCAGCTGAGCCACCGCCAACCGGGGTGCCGCCCGGGTTTTCTTTAAGCGCTTTTACAAAATCATCCAGTGTTTTGTAGGGAGAATCCGGTTTTACGGCAATAACCAGATACTCGGCGGTAAGACGGGCAACAGGTTTGAAGTTGCTTAAATCAATGGGAGATTTGTTAAGTGTAATGGCACCTACTGTAATGGCACCAAATACGGCCAGGGCATCGGCTTTCCCTTTCTGGGCGTTTTGAAACTCGGCCAGACCTATCGTGCCACCCGCGCCACCCTTATTGGTAAAGTTGACCGTACCGGTATATATGCCAGCCTTGTTCATGGCACTGAAAGCCTGGCGACCGGTGCCATCCCAGCCGCCTCCGGGGTTGGCTGGCAGCATTACGCTGACCTGCGCATAAGCGGCGCTACTGAACATTACCGCAGCGGCAAAGATTGACCGCAGAAAATTGTTTCGTTTCATGTCTGCTCCAGAAAATTTATAGACTTCTTTGTTAATGTTATGCGGTTAGAATAGGATGAAGAAATTTCTTTGTCAATAAGGGTAAAGCAGATCTTTCAGGGATTTTTCTATTTAATGAAAACCGGTTTAATTATAAATTGAATCTTGATATGCATAAGGACGTCACTTTATGAAAAATATTACATTGTTAAAGCTGTGCCTGGGTATAAGCGGTATAGGCATGTTGGTGGGTGGCAGCGCTAATGCGGCCATTCTGGATCCGGCGGTACCTTATCCGAAGGCGGAAGCAGGCTATCAACGACAGGTTATTGCCTTGCCCGAAGAAAAGCAGGAAGAAAACCTGAAAGTTGAACTGCTGATTGGCAAAATATTAAAAGTTGATTGCAATCGCCATATGTTTGGCGGAGAGTTAACCGAACACAATCTTGAAGGGTGGGGCTACCCTTATTACCGTATTAATAATATCGGCGGGCCTGTTTCAACCATGATGGCTTGCCCGGGTCAAGACAAGAAAGAAGAATTTGTTCAGGTACGCGGAGGAAATAACTTCCTGCTTCGCTATAACAGCAAGCTGCCTATTGTTGTTTATGCACCTGAAGGCTTTGAAGTGAAATACCGGGTCTGGCAGGCTGGAACTGAAGTGACTGCGGCTGTGGTTGAGTAAATCATTTGATTCATGCCGGGAGGGTTGGCTAATGCCATGTTTGCACAGACCCGTCAATATTGGCAAGCAGGCCCTTGAATAAGTATTTTTCCTGCGTGAATAAAGAAACCGCCGTTTCAAAACAGGACTAAACCTGGATTTAAAACGGCGGTTTCTATTTTTCTAGACTTCATAAAACGGTTGGGGAAAAATCCTGTAAAAATGGCAGGTTTTCGTTTTTTTATTGCTCTTTATCATTATCTTTTGCTGACGAAAGCTGGATGGCAGAGGGGAAGAGATCCCAGCAGGAAATAAACAGGGCCGCAATCAATGGGCCAATCACAAAGCCATTTGGCCCGAAAACGGTCAGGCCGCCAATAGTGGAAATCAAAATAACATAATCGGGCAGTTTGGTATCTTTACCCACCAGAATGGGCCTGAGTACGTTGTCGGTAAGGCCAATGACCAGGACACCAAATAAAGTCAGCGTAACGCCTTGCCAGATCGCACCGGTAACCAGGAAATAAATGGCAACGGGAAGCCATATAATCGCCGCCCCTACAGCAGGCAACAGGGAAAGGAAACCCATCAGGGTTCCCCATAACAAAGCCCCCTGGATTCCCAATACACTGAAAATAAACCCGCCCAGCGCACCTTGGGTCATGGCAACCAGAATATTGCCCTTGACGGTTGCCCGGATAACGGTTGTGAATTTGTTGAACAGGTGATGTTTCTGGCTGTAATCAAGTGGAATCATGGATTTGATTTTTTGTGCCAGATAGGTACCATCCCTTAGCAGGAAAAACAGCAGGTAAAGCATAATCCCGAATGAAATCAGGAACTGGAAGGTGTTTTGCCCGATATTAAGTGCCTGGGTTGCCAGAAACTTGCTGGCTTCGGCTGCCCCCTGGGTCAGTTTTTCACGCAGGCCAAAAAGGTTATGTATATCATAACGATCAAGGATATCCTTGAAAAAGGGTGGCAGGTTCTGGATAATCTGTTCAAGATAAAGCCCCAGGTTCATTTCACCTTTCTGGACTCTTTGGTATAACAATGAAATTTCATTTATTAATGAGCCGGTAATGGTAATTAACGGGATAATCACCAGTAACAAGGCAATAATAAGCGTAACCAGGGCAGCCAGGTTAGGCGCCTTCGGCATTTTTTTCAATAGCCACAGGTTAAGGGGCCTGAACAGGACGCTGAAAATAACCCCCCAGAAAACAGCACCGTAATAAGGCAATAGCAGCCAGCAAAAGCCAATTGATACGGCAATAAGCATAATCAGGAAAAAATTATATTGGACGCTGTTTTTGCTGGAGGAGGGCATTGTATTTCCGTGCTGATTAACGTGAAAACCTGTTGAATGGAAGGCTAATTTACTTCGCTTCCCGGTTGAAACGCAAGTATAGTTGATTTGTATGGAAACTGTTCATATGTTCATGAAAAAAAACCGGTTTCCAACGTTCGGGCCAAGAGGTTGACGGCCTGTTTCCTGTTATGCAAAATAATGAAGCAATAAGCTTTTTTGTTACCTTGTTCAGGCAAAAGGAGTCTGGCAAGGCAATAGCCAGCAACTCTTGCTTGCTTTACAATCCCTGGTTATTGTTTATTGATAAAACAGATTAAAATGAAGCCCATACTAACAATTGCCGCCTCTTGCA
>JAAYHN010000139.1 GCA_012735395.1 Alcaligenaceae bacterium
ACCCCAATCTGGCTGTTTTGCTGGTAGACGATGAAAGCAAAACAAAAAATATTTATGCCCGTGTCCGTTTAAGCTATCAGGTCAGGGCCGAAGCGGTTGATAAAAACAGTGATGAATATGGTGGGGCATTGGCTGCCCTAACCGCGCGTGCCGGTAAAACGGCAGAGCTGGTGGCCTCTTTGCCAGATTTTGTCATGTATCGCCTGCAACCTTCAAAAGGAACGCTGGTGCAGGGTTTTGGCAAGGCTTTTGTATTTGACCCGGTGGAAAGGGCCGGTGCCACCCAGTTAACAGACCAGAATATTGCCAGCTTGCGCTAATAAAAAAGCTAATAAAAAATGCCCGGAACCAGTGGGAATCGGGCATTTTCTTCAGGCGATACGGCATTACCGGGCCATTTCTGGCAGGGTATTATTGCTTCAGTTTTTCCAGGCGGTCCTGTTCGCGCAAAAACGATACATGGCGGCCATGTACAAAATAAAACAGCACCATGCATAAAAGCGCCAGGCCGGCCATGAGCCAGTACAGGTTGCGATAGCCGGTTTCGGTAATAATGGCACCCAGTATATAAGGGCCAAAGCCCAGCCCGGCATCAAGGCAGATGTAAAAGGTTGCTGTGGCAAGCCCCATGCGATGGGGTTTAACCACCTTGATGGCAACGGCCTGCAGGGCCGATTGCAGGCTGCCGTAACCCAGGCCGATCAGGGCCGCGGCAACCAGCAGCATGAAGCCGGATTGGGTTGTTGCCATGGCTGCCATACCAATGGCAAGTGTAATGCAGCATGGGTAAACAATCACGTTTGAACCTTTTTTGTCCAGGATCTTGCCGGCAATAGGGCGCGAGAACAGGATAATGGTGGAATACACAATGAAGAAGAAACCGGCTGCGGTAACCAGGTCCAGTTCGATTGAGTAGCTGTTAAGAAAGGTCAGAACGCTGGCAAAGCACAGGCCCAGCAAAAGCATGACTGACGAAACTGGCAGGGCTTTCAGTTCAACCAGATTGACAATGGAAAACCTGAAAGGTTTGTCGTCAGCCTGTTTGGGCGGGTCAGATTGCAGCAGGGTTGAGGCAATGAGAGCCAGTACGGTAATAGCCAGGCAGAAGGTAAAAATCCAGTGGAAATCAAGGTGCTGGCTCATCCATAAACCCAGAAAAGGGCCGGTTGCAGAGGCTAGCGTGGTGCTGAGACTGTAGTAACCAATCCCTTCAGCTTTGCGATGGGACGGAATAATATGCGCGACAACGGTGCCGCAAGCGGTGCTGGCCACACCAATGGCCAGGCCATGCAGGAAACGGGCCACCAGCAGGGAGTAAATGGAATCACTGAAAAAATACAGGATATTGGTTAAGGTGAAGGCCACCAGGCCCATCAGCAGGGTTTTTTTCTGGCCAATCACCTCTACCAGCTGGCCAATGACCAGGCGGCTGCAAAGGGCGCCAACAATGAAAATACCCACGGCCAGGCCCGCCATGCTAATGGAAGCGCCGTAGCGTTGGGTGGCGTAGTCACCCAGGGTGACAATCAGAAAGTAAAAAACAACAGAAATAAGGAAGTTGACCCCGGTGATAATAATGAAATCACGGGTCCATAATGGTTTGGCTTGCATGTGTATACAGATAAGGTTGCCTGTTTTTTACAGGAAAACAGTGAGTGCGTTTGCGTGGGAAACAAAGGGTGCAAACAGCATTGGAATGCCCACCATTATACGCTTATTTTTTTACAGGAATAAGTTGCCCTTGAAAAAGCGCCAACAGCCCCCAATTAAATTAACAGATCGCAGGTTTTGCCTGTCTGTTTTTATTCCAACTTTTTATTCAAGCAACTAATATTATGAGTCAAGAAGAAGCAACTGTTCAAGCTGGCCCTGAAACATTGGGCTTTCAAACTGAAGTCAAGCAATTATTGCATTTAATGATTCATTCCCTGTATAGCAACAAGGAAATTTTTCTGCGCGAGCTGGTGTCCAATGCGTCAGATGCCTGCGATAAACTGCGTTTCGAGGCAATCGACAAGCCCTCTTTGCTTGAAGGTGGCGCTGATCTGGAAATTCGCGTCAGCTACGATAAAGACGCCCGTACCATTACCATTGCCGATAATGGCATTGGCTTAAGCAAGGAAGAGGCAATTGCCAACCTGGGTACGATTGCCCGCTCCGGTACGAAAGAGTTTTTCTCGCAGCTAAGCGGTGACCAGCAAAAAGACGCCCAGTTAATTGGCCAGTTTGGTGTCGGTTTCTATTCTTCATTTATTGTTGCCGACAAAGTGACGGTGCTTAGCCGTCGTGCCGGTGCGGCAGCCCAAGAGGCGGTTCGCTGGACATCAGAGGGCCAGGGCGAATTTACCATTGAGTCTGCCAGCAAAGAAGGCCGTGGTACGGAAATTACGCTACACTTGCGTGCCGATGAAGACGAGTTCCTTAATCACTGGAAGTTAAGCGAGATTCTGCGTCGCTATTCCGATCATATTTCCCTGCCGGTCTTAATGCAGAAAGAGGAATATGATTCAGAAAAAAGCGAGATGGTGAAACAGGACGAATGGGAGGCCGTGAACCAGGCCAGCGCCTTATGGACCCGCAGCAAGTCCGACATTACCGAAGAACAGTATAAAGAATTCTACAAGCATGTCAGCCACGACTTCGAAGAACCGCTGGCATGGACCCATAACCGGGTGGAAGGCCGCAGCGAATATACCCAGTTGCTGTATGTGCCCAAACATGCGCCTTTCGATATGTGGGACCGTGATGCCAAGCGTGGCGTGAAGCTGTACGTGAAACGCGTGTTTATCATGGACGATGCCGAGCAGTTGCTGCCCTCATACCTGCGTTTTGTACGTGGCGTGATTGACTCCGCCGACTTGCCCCTGAACGTGTCCCGTGAAATTCTGCAGGAAAGCCGCGATGTCCGCTCCATTCGTGAGGGTTCGGTAAAACGGGTATTGTCATTGCTTGAAGATATGGCCGAAAACAAGGCCGAAGATTATGCCGTGTTCTGGAGTGAGTTCGGTCAGGTCCTGAAAGAAGGTACGGGAGAAGATCCGGCTAACCTTGAGCGCATTGCCGGTTTGCTGCGTTTTGCCTCTACCGATGCGAATGAGCCACTACAAAATGTGTCGCTGGCCGATTATATTTCCCGCATGAAAGAAGGGCAGGACAAAATTTATTATGTGGTGGCCGATTCTTTCAATGCAGCCAAAAACAGCCCGCACCTGGAAATTTTCCGTAAAAAAGGCATCGAGGTATTGCTGCTGTCTGACCGTGTAGACGAGTGGATGGTGTCCCATTTCCGTGAGTTTGATGGCAAACAGCTGGTGTCCGTATCCAAGGGCGGTCTTGATTTAGAGCAGCTGGCCGATGAAGCGGAAAAGAAAAAGCAGGAAGAAGTGGCCGAGTCATTCAAGCCGCTGGTGGAACGCTTGCAGGAAACCCTGAAAGAGCAGGTAAAAGAAGTGCGCGTTACCCTGCGTCTGGTTGATTCTCCGGCTTGCGTGGTCGTTGGCCAGAATGAATTGAGCCCGCATTTGCTGCGCATGCTTAAGGCGGCTGGCCAGGAAACACCTGATTTCAAACCGGTACTGGAAATTAACCCCGAGCACGCATTGATTAGCCGTATCCAGGCAACGGAAGGCGAAGAGTTTGCTGATTGGGCCAATGTCTTGCTGGATCAGGCCATGCTGGCAGAAGGCGCGCAAATTGCCGACCCGGCCGCGTTTGTCAAACGCCTGAATGGTTTGTTGCTGAAAACAGCGTAAGCGGGTTTAACTGCCATTGGCAATGGCCTGCGCCCGGGGTGAAATGCATTCGGGCGCAGGGCGGTTTAAGGTGGCAGTTGATGGTGGCAAGAGAATGCCCGGTGTCTGGTTTGGTAATCAGATTCCGGGCATTTCGCGTCGGGTCCAGCCACTTTCCTTGCGGTATCTTGCCCAGTCAAAAAAAGGCCCAGGGTCGGTTTTCCGGACAGGTGCAATATGTTCATGGCCCTGAACGGCCCGAAGCGTATAGCGGGCTTTTAATGTTTTGCTTAACTGGGCCAGTGATTCATACTGTTCGTTGGTGAAAGCTTCAAAATCACAGCCTTCCAGCTCTATGCCAATTGAAAAATCATTGCATTGTTCGCGTCCGGCAAAGTGGGAGACGCCGGCATGCCAGGCGCGTTTGTTAGTGCTGACAAACTGGATGATCTGGCCGGTTCGGCGAATTAAAAAATGGGCTGATACTTTTAAGGATTTGATTTGTTCAAAAAAGGGATGCTCATTCGGGTTGAGCCAGTTGGTGAATAATTGCTCTATATAAGGCCCGCCATATTGATAGGGGGGCAGGCTGATATTGTGAATGACCAGCAGGGATACGGTCTCGTGCTTTGGTCGCTCATTAAAGTTGGGTGAGGGTACTTTTTTGATGTTTTCACCCGGTTTGAGCCAGCCATGGCGATCAAGTAACAACGGGGCCTTATTCATTTATTTGTGCCCCAGCCTGGCGTGCTCTTCGCTACACCAGGTTTGCCCCTGGCTGGTATAGGCTTCGGAGCGGGGCAGGTGAATGCCGCAATGCGCGCAGCGTACCATGGCTTCGCCGGGGTGGTTTTGATGGCTGCCACCTGTGCCAGGCTGTTTGTGTTGCAGGGTTTTAAGCAGTGATTGAAGGCGCCCGGCAAACATGCGGAAGGCCAGCATTAATACGATAATAAGGGCAATAAAGAGAATGAATCTCATGCTATTCCTTTATTGAGGACAACTTCAAAAATAAACCGGGTGCCGGTATAGGCCAGCATGAGTAGTGCAAAACCCACCAGGGTCCAGCGTAAAGCCAGGCGGCCACGCCAGCCCCACAGGCTTCGGCCCAGTAACAATACCCCGAAAACCAGCCAGGACAGCAGGGTGAAAAATGTTTTGTGGTCGAATGGCAGGATCTGGCTGGTTTGGCTAAGGGAAACCATGCTGCCCGTAATAATGGACAGGGTCAGTACCGAAAAACCGATCCAGATCAGCCTGAACAGAATGCGTTCCTGCAACATAAGCGGGGGCTGGGCCTCGAGAATGCGGCTTAACAGGCCGGCGTTTTCCTGGAAGTTGACTGGCTTATGCAGGTATTGATCAAGGGCCGTCATGAGGAACGCCTGTATGGCGGCAATCGCGATCAGGCTATAGGCAAACAGAGAAGCCAGCAGGTGCAGTTTGAACTGATGGCTATGTGACGGGATAACCAGGCTGTTGGTACCAGGGGGAAAGAAAGCCGCCAGCAGGCAGATGAGTGTGGCAATAGGCAGCAGCAAGAGCAACAGGCCGTCAAGCTTGTTGAGCCTGCTTTCTATCCAGAAAACAATCATGCCCAGCCAGATCGTAATGGACAGGCCAAGGCTCCAGTTCAATTTGAGATGATCTGGGTAAATAAGGGCCCAGTGCACGGCAATGCCATGCAACAATAAGGTGGCAAGAATGCAAACCTGTTTGACGGAACCGGTTTGGCTAAGACTTTTTTGCTGCAATATAGGTCGCCAAATTGACAGACTAAGCAGAAGATAGGCCAATGCGGCCAGAGAGTGCAATACAATGTCAGCTGACATAAACTGATATCTTGATTGTAGGGGTTAGGTAGTTTTTGATACTAAAAACATAGTATAGCCCCTAATCATGGCAATTCATTTATTAAAGTGAAAATTTCATGTTCGATAATTTAACAAATCGTTTGTCCCGGGTAATGAAAACCATCCGGGGTGAAGCCCGCCTGACCGAGGAAAATACCCAGGAAATGCTGCGTGAAGTACGTCTGGCCTTACTCGAGGCCGATGTATCCTTGCCGGTGGTTCGCGAATTTCTGGCCAGGGTTAAAGAAAAAGCCCTGGGAGAGGAAGTGGCTGGCAGCTTAAGCCCTGGGCAGGCATTGGTGGGTGTGGTTCATACAGAGCTCACCTCACTAATGGGGGGAGATCTGGGGGCGACCGCATCCGAACTGTCTTTGGCTGCGCAGCCGCCAGCAGTCATCTTGATGGCGGGTTTACAGGGGGCGGGTAAAACCACCACAACCGGTAAGCTGGCCAAGCTGATCACCTCGGGCGAGTTGCTGCAAAATGGCCGTAAGGCGGGCAAGAAAAAGGTATTGGTCGTCAGTGCCGACGTGTATCGTCCGGCCGCGATCGAACAGTTGAAAACGGTTGCCGCCCAGGTGGGGGTTGATGCATTCCCGTCTGATGCCAGCCAGAAGCCGCGAGATATTGCGCTGGCTGCGATTGATCATGCCAGAAAGCATCATTATGACGTGTTGCTGGTGGATACGGCCGGTCGTTTGGGTATAGATGAAGCCATGATGGCCGAGATCAGCATGTTGCATGATGTGCTTAAGCCCATTGAAACGCTGTTCGTGGTTGATGCCATGCAGGGGCAGGACGCGGTCAACGTAGCCAAGGCCTTTTCCGAAGCATTGCCTTTGACGGGGGTGGTGTTAACCAAGCTTGATGGTGATGCCCGTGGTGGTGCCGCTTTATCGGTGCGCCATATTACCGGCAAGCCGCTGAAGTTTGTGGGGGTGTCTGAAAAACTTGATGGCCTAGAGGCCTTCCACCCCGAGCGTATGGCCCAGCGTGTGCTGGGGATGGGTGACATTGTTTCCCTGGTAGAGCAGGCGCAGCGTAATATTGATATGGCCGAAGCCCAGAAGCTGGCCACAAAAATCAAGTCCGGTGACCGTTTCGATCTGAACGATTTCCGCGATCAGTTGCAGCAGGTCAAGAAAATGGGTGATATGGGCTCTTTGCTTGAAAAGCTGCCCGCCCAGTTTGCCCAGGCTGCCGGCCAGTTGCAGGGGGGGCAGGCCGAAAAGCAGTTGCGTCGTACCGAAGGGATTCTTAATTCCATGACACCGCTTGAGCGTGCCAAACCGGAATTGCTGAAGGCTTCACGCAAGCGCCGTATTGCTGTGGGTGCCGGTGTGCCGGTTCAGGAAGTGAACAAACTGCTTAAACAGTTTGAGCAAATGCAGGGCATGATGAAGCAGTTCAAGAAAGGCGGCATGGGTAAAATGATGCGAGCCATGGGAGGGCTGAAGGGCCTGAAAAACATGGGTGGCTTTGGCGGCTTCAAACGCTGATTTTCAATTGAAAACAGCCCGTCTTTTCAGGCGGGCTGTACCACAGCGGTAAAGCTTGTTTTAAAGCCAGGAAATCAGGCAGGAATGCGCAGAACCTGACCCGGATAAATTTTATCGGGGTGGCTTAGCATGGGCTTGTTGGCTTCAAAAATCTTCATGTATTGGTTGGCATCGCCATATTGTTCTTTGGCAATTTTAGACAGGGTGTCGCCTTTAACAACAGTGTACATTCTGGATTCGGCTTCGGCGGTGGCAGCAGTCAGCTGGTTGTCAACAGAAGCAACGCCCAGTGTATTGCCCAGCGCGATCGCAATTTTTTCTGCTTCAGTGGTGGTGGTGGCATTACCTTTAACCGTTACTTTATCTCCGTCAACGGCAATATCCAGCCCTTCCGCATTCAGGCCATGTTTTTCCAGTTCTTTTTGCAAGGCCTCGGGTGAGGCGGCATTGGCTTCGCTGCCACCGAATATTTTCTCGCCAACATCTTTAATAAAGTTAAGTAAGCCCATAGCTTCTCCTGATAGATAATGTTCTGAAAATATATGATAACGGGATGTTCCCTGTATTTAAAGCATTATTCAGTGAAAATACGGGAAAGCCCCGTTGAAATTGGTTAAGAATTGTCATTTATGCCATAGATGCCTTAAAGCCGGTATAAATGACAGTTCCGTGACTGGAAAAAGGTTCAGGCGTTGGCAAATTTGTTGGTTGCGTTAATAAGCGCCTGCAAAATACCTGGCTCATTAAAGGCGTGACCGGCGTCGGGAATAATCTGGAATTCTGCCTGTGGCCATGCCTTGTGCAGTTCCCATGCCGTTTTGGCCGGGGTGCAGGCATCGTAACGGCCCTGGATGATAATACCGGGTATGCCATGCAGTTTATGGGCATTATTCAGCAGCTGGTTTTCCTGCATGAAACCGCCATTGGAAAAATAGTGGTTTTCGATGCGGGCAAAGGCAATGGCGAAATAGTCGTCAATGTGTGAACTGACATGTTCTTCATTCAGTAAAAGACTGATGGTACGGCCTTCCCACTGGCTCCAGGCGCGGGCGGCCCGGATTTGTTCTGCCGTGTCGGAACCTGTCAGGCGTTTGTTATAGGCGGCAATCAGGTTATGGCGTTCTTCTGCCGGGATGGGGGCCAGGAAATCTTCCCAGTAGTCGGGGTAAAGCCAGGAGGCGCCTTCCTGGTAAAACCAGCGCAACTCTTCTTTGCGTACCGTAAAAATGCCACGTACAACTAGTTCACTAACGTGTTCCGGATGTGCCTGGGCATAGGCAAGTGAAAGGGTGGAGCCCCATGAACCCCCAAAAACCAGCCATTTATCGGCAGCCATGACTTCACTGCGCAGGCGTTCCATATCATTGATCAGGTGTGCCGTGGTATTGTTTTCAAGGCAGGCATGGGGGCGTGAACGGCCACAGCCACGCTGGTCAAATAATAAAATATTGTATTTTGAAGGGTCAAACAGCTGGCGGTGCTGGGGGCCGCAGCCAGAGCCAGGGCCGCCATGCAGGAAAACGGCGGGTTTGCCTTGCGGGTTGCCGCAAAGCTCCCAGTAAACCTGATGGCCGTCAGCCGTTTCCAGAAAACCGGTTTTATAGGGTTCGATAGGAGGGAACATTGACAGGATTCCTGTGCTTATTGGTTTTTTGTGAATACCAGGTCCCACACACCGTGCCCGAGGCGCAGGCCGCGGGTTTCAAATTTGGTTTGGGGGCGGTAAGCCGGTTTTTCTGCGTAGTTTTCAGCGGTGTTGGCCAGGAGCGGTTCAGCCGACAAAACTTCAAGCATTTGCTCGGCATAGTTTTCCCAGTCGGTTGCACAATGGATGTAACCGCCAGGTTGCAAACGGCTTGCCAGCAGACGAATGAATTCGGGCTGGATCAGGCGACGTTTGTGATGCCGTTTTTTAGGCCATGGGTCGGGGAAGTAAATGTGTACACCAGCCAGGCTGTTTTCTGGCAGCATGTTTTTTACGACTTCAACCGCATCGTGCTGGATAATGCGCACGTTAGTGATGCCTGATTCTTCAATCCGTTTAAGCATGGCACCCACGCCGGCATTAAAAACCTCTACACCCAGGAAGTTTTCGTTATGGCGTTCGATGGCAATTTTCTCGGTGGTTTCACCCATGCCGAAGCCAATCTCAAGGATGGTGGGCGCATTTCTGCCAAACACCTTGTCGTAGTCAAGGTGGGCGGGCTTATAACTTATGGACCATTTGTCCATAAGGCGTTCTACTGCCAGCTTCTGGCCCGGCGTCATATGAGAGCGACGGTGGACAAAGCTTTTTATGTGACCGTAACGTTGCTCGGGTTGTTCGGTGCCGTCTGCACCTGGAATAGGGCTTGTATTTTCAGTACTCATATCATTTTCATTTGTTAAGCCGCAATTGTAGTAGATCTGGGCCTTTTTGGTGAAAATAGATGGCTTAAAACCTGAATGTCATTATTTTTGCCGGTGGAATATTGCCCCATACAATTTCACTATGGTAGTGCCTGGCGTGAATATGGGTTTTCCAGAGGGGGGAGCGCAGGTTGTAAGTGAATTGGATTACGGGGCCCTGACCCTGCATAAGGGCATGCCATTGCTTGATAATTTGGTTACAGGTGTCTTTGGGCAGGGAAATGAGGGGAAGGCTGGAAACAATGGCGTTTATTTTCACGCCGGGGGGAAGGAGCATGTCAAGCAGGGCGGCATTGCCATTGATGACATTGACTGAAGGGAAACGTTCTTTTAAATGGCGGGCAAAAGCGGGAGAAAACTCAATAACATAAAGCCTTTCAGGGGCAATGCCATGATTCAGCAGGGCCTGGGTAATAACACCGGTGCCGCCGCCAAGTTCCACCACAATGCCATCGCTGTCCAGTGGGACATGTTTGGCCATGTGTCGCCCCAGTCTTTTGGAGCTGGGGCATATGGCACCGGTGAATTGTGGCTGGTTAATCAGCTCTTTCAGGAACATGAACGGGCCTGTGGTTTTTACAATACTGCCGATTTTTTTGGCTTGTTGCCACCAGACTTCATCCATGTGTGCGTCCTTGGAAATTAATAAGACTAAACTGTCATGCTAGTGAACCCTCATGCCAGGCTGTGCCCCTTCCCAGGGTTCAAGAATATAAATTCCCGGGTTGTTTTGCTCGTCTGCATGACTGGCTGCCAGAACCATGCCTTCGGAAATACCAAATTTCATTTTCCGTGGGGCAAGGTTGGCCACCATAACGGTGAATTTACCCACCAGATTCTCTGGATTATATGCTTCTTTTATGCCGGAGAAAACATTTCTGTGACGCCCTTCGCCTACATCCAGTGTCAAACGTAACAGTTTTGTTGAGCCGTCAACATGCTCGCAATTCACGATTTTTGCAATACGCAGGTCAATTTTTGCGAAATCATCAATTTTGATGGTTTCGGCAATTGCCTCTCCGCCGGGAAGCACGGCCTCCGGGGCTGGGGGTTCAAACAGGTCGTCAAGCATTTTGGGGTCTACACGTTGCATTAAGTGCTTGAAGGTGGCGATATGTTCGGGCAGTTGGGCCGCATCTTGCCAGGTGAAATCGCTGCTTTGTTCGAAAAGTTCTGTTGCAATCCGGTTGGCCAGGGCGGGCAGGATAGGCGTTAGCATGACAGACAGGGCCTTGAAGCTGGCAATGGCGCGTGAGCAGATGTCTTGCAACTGGTCTTTCTGGCTTTGTTCGGCGGTGCCGATGCCTTTGGCCAGTATCCATGGCTGGGCACTGTCGAAGGCCTGGTTGACCTTGTCGGCGTAGGCCATCAGGGTACGGATGGCACGGGCGTACTCACGAGCTTCAAGGTCATTGCGAACATTTTCGGTAATGCTGGCGATTTCCTGGGTGAAACCGGCAATATCGCCCTGATAGCCCAGTTTGCCATCAAAGTGCTTGCTGATGAAGTTGGCGGCACGACTGGCGATATTAATGTATTTGCCAATCAGGTCGCTGTTGACACGGGCAATGAAGTCATCGGGATTGAAGTCAATATCTTCTACACGGGCATTCAGTTTGGCAGCGAGGTAATAACGCATCCATTCCGCGTTCATGCCCAGCTCAAGGTATTTGATTGGCGAGATGCCGGTACCACGGCTTTTGGACATTTTTTCACCGCTAACGGTAATAAAGCCGTGTACGTACAGGGCGTCGGGCGCCTTGCGGCCGGCAAATTTCAGCATGGCGGGCCAGAACAGGGCATGGAAATAGATAATGTCTTTGCCAATGAAATGAACCTGTTCGGTGTTGCCGGCCGGGTCAAGCAGGCCGTCAAAATCAAGGCCGGCCTTGTTGCAATAGGCTTTCAGGGAAGCCAGGTAACCAACGGGGGCATCCAGCCATACATAGAAATATTTACCGGGGGCATCTGGAATTTCAATGCCAAAGTAAGGCGCATCACGTGAAATATCCCAGTCGTTCAGCTTGCTGTCGTTTTTGTCTTCACCCAGCCATTCTTTGGTTTTGGCCAGCACTTCATTTTGCAGGTGTTTTTGCCCCTGATTATTGCTTCCCTGTGTCCAGTCATGTAAAAATTCGACGCAGCGTGGATCGGACAGGTTGAAAAAGAAGTGTTCGGATGACTTCAGAACCGGGGTGGCATTGGTGAGGGTAGAGTAGGGGTTGATGAGTTCGGTAGCGGCATATACTGCGCTGCAAGCCTCACAGGCATCACCATATTGCTCTTTGGCGTGGCATTTCGGGCATTCACCCTTGATATAACGGTCGGGCAGGAACATGCCCTTGACCGGATCATAAAATTGTTCGATGGTTTTGCTGCTGATGAAACCGGCCGCTTTCAGGGCCTTGTAAATTTCACCGGACAACTGTACGTTTTCTTCACTGTGAGTGCTGTGCCAGTGATCGAATTTGATATGGAAGCCATTCAGGTAATTGGGGCGTTCATTGGCATAGCGCGCAACCAGTTCTTCCGGACGAATGCCTTCTTTTTCGGCTTTTAGCATGATGGGGGCACCGTGGGCATCGTCGGCCCCGACAAAGTGAACGGTATGGCCTGCCATGCGCATGGTGCGAACCCAGATATCGGCCTGGATATATTCCATGATATGGCCAATATGAAATGAACCATTGGCATAGGGTAGTGCGGTAGTAACAAAAATCGTGCGTGTCATGAACAATTACATTAAAAATTAAACAGATTGAATGATTTTAGACGAAAAAAACGGCTTGCAAGGATAGTATGCCGTTTGTGGCACCAAACAGCTGCTCTTGGGGAAATGAATGGGGCGGGCACGGCTAAATGCCCAACAGGGGAATGCGGGAACCTGGGCGTGAAACGGGTGTCTTGCCGGTAATCAGGGAAGCGGAACGGCTTCTTATTTTATTTCACGCATTTCCACATCAGTGACATCGTTTGTTTGCTTGACAAACTTTTGTTTGGTGAACTTGCTTTGGAAGTCGGTTTGGGTTTGCCGTGCCTTGCTGCGTGATTGTGTCCAGAACTGGCCGGCAGAAAAACGCTGGCCGCGAACACGGGCAACAATATACATGACACCCAGTGCAATGGCGGTGGACAGCATGAAAATGAATGCCATGCATAGGCCAACGATAGTGAGCGTAACGAAAAGAACGGTTTTCAGGATGCTGTCGAGAAAATCTTTCATTATGAGTGGAAACCCTCTGGTAAAAACAGGTAATGTTACCTGCGTATGATAAAAACGGTATGATTAACCACTGGCCTGGCGAGGCGGTTTTATTAACCTTGGACTTCGCCAAATGGTGGCAGGAAGTGCGCGCAGTCGGGCAAGGCTTCCTTAATATTCTACTAAAGCAAATTTATAAGCGACAAAAACTATGAGTTTACAAGTTAATACAATTCTTTCGGGTTTGCAGTCTGTACATGACCCGCTGACCGGGCTGCCCCTTGGGCATAAGTTTAAAGAAAAAGATCTTCAAATAAAAGGAGATACGGTAACGGTCAGGTTGAATTTAGGCTATTTCCCTGCTGGCGATAAAGACAATATAGAACAACAGGTTAAAGATGCCTGTCGCAAGGCTGGAGCCGCACAAACCGAGATCAGTTATTTAGATGGTATCAAAGCCCATGCAGTTCAAGCTGGTTTGAAACCAATTGCATCAATTAAAAATATTATAGCGGTTGCCTCCGGTAAGGGGGGCGTTGGCAAAAGTACAACTTCTGTTAACTTGGCTTTGGCACTGGCGCAATCGGGTGCGAAAGTCGGTATTCTGGATGCTGATATTTATGGACCAAGCCAGCCGTTAATGTTGGGGGTGTCAGGCAAGCCGGAATCGCTTGATGGCAAAAGCATGGAGCCTTTGCAGGCACATGGTGTTTATGTGAACTCAATCGGTTTCCTGATTGACCCTGATATGCCGGCAATCTGGCGTGGTCCTATGGTAACCCAGGCTTTGCAACAACTGCTAGAGCAAACCAATTGGCCAAACCTGGATTACCTGGTTATAGATATGCCGCCCGGAACGGGTGATATTGCCTTGACCCTGGCGCAGAAAGTGCCTGTGGTGGGGGCGGTTATTGTAACTACGCCACAGGATATTGCACTGGCCGACGCGCGTAAAGGTTTGCGTATGTTTCAGAAAGTTAATGTACCCATTCTGGGGCTGGTTGAAAATATGTCCATGCATGTCTGCTCCAATTGCGGTCATATCGAGCATCTTTTTGGGCAGGATGGCGGCCGCAAAATGGCACAGGAACTGGATGTGCCATGGCTGGGGGGCTTGCCGTTAACGCTTGCGATCCGTGAGCAGACCGATTCAGGCAAACCAACCGTGATTTCCGATCCGGATAGCGAAGCCGCCGGATTGTATCGGAATATTGCACGTAAAGTGGCGATCCAGGTTTCCAATCAGCCTGTTGATATGGCTGGCAAGTTTCCTTCAGTAGTGGTAAAACCGTTGTAAAGCTAAATAATATGAACAATTTGATCCTTTGAACCGATGCACCTGATAGCCCGGCATGTCATTTTCCCGTTTCTGATTCTTTTTTGCTCCACCACGGTGTTTGCTGCTGGCAAACCCGAGGTGGTGATTGACCCTAGCGGGCTCACCCCGGAAGTTTTGCAGAAAGTCAATGATGGTATTAATGCCGTGGTGCGTCTGGCCGATGACCAGGATGGCGGTGAGGCCGAGCGGATTCGCAGTAAAGGCCGCGATGCGGTGGTGTCAGCGCTGGCCACACAGGGGTATTTTGCGCCCAAGGTCACACTGGAAATCGGTGAGGATATTGGTGGTGAAACCTGGGATATTTCCATTGAGCCGGGTGAAATTTCCAAAGTGGCGTCGGTTGATACGCAGTTCGCCGGCAGCATTACAGGTGCCAGGTATGCTGAACGGGTAATCTCACTTAAACAAAGCTGGGGTTTGCCCGAGAAATCCGATTTTATCAATGCCCGCTGGAGCGCATCAAAAAGTGCTTTACTTGAGGCCGTGAGCGCACGGGATTTTTATCTCGCCCGTATGACACACTCCCAGGCCTTGGTTAACCCCGAAACATCAACGGTTGACACCACAACCCTGATTGACAGTGGGCCGGCGGTCACAATGGGTCACATAGAAGTGATTGGCCTGCGCCGGGTTCCTGAAAGCCTGATACGGCGTTATATCCGTCACTCACCGGGTGATGCCTTCGAGCAAGACAAGCTCGATGAATGGCAGCAGGCGTTACAGTCTACCAATTTTTTCAGGGGGGCATTCGTTTCCCTGAAAACCCCCGAAGGCTCCGAGGTATATGGAATGGAACAGGTGGAACTACCCGTTTCCGTGCGTGTCACCGAAGGCCCGGCACGCTCGATTGCCGGTTCCATCGGGGTTGACGATGCCAGCGGTATCCGGCTGGAAGGTATGTATACCCAGAATGTGGTGTGGGGGCTGCCGGTGATTATGGAAACCGGTGCGGGGGTGGACTTTGACAGCCAGAAAGCTTTTCTTGATTTTACCTTGCCACCCAACTATGACGGGTCGCGCGATAGTGTCGGTATGATTGCCCGG
>JAAYHN010000140.1 GCA_012735395.1 Alcaligenaceae bacterium
GCCACCGACAGCTGCTTCCACTTTTTTTACCAAGTGGGCATCTACGAATGGGCCTTTTTTAATAGAACGTGACATATTAGTATCGCCCCTTATTTACGCTTGCGACGAGAGACAATCATATTGTCTGTACGCTTGTTGCGACGGGTTTTGAAGCCTTTCGCTGGAGTACCCCATGGGCTGACCGGTTCACGGGCTTCGCCTGTGCGTCCTTCACCACCACCGTGTGGGTGATCGACCGGGTTCATGGCAACACCACGAACGGTAGGACGGATACCACGCCAGCGAACTGCACCGGCTTTACCAATTTGACGCAAGCTGTGTTCACCGTTACCCACTTCACCGATGGTTGCACGGCAGTCGATGTGAACGCGGCGGACCTCGCCGGAACGCAGACGAATCTGGGCATATGTACCCTCGCGGGCCATCAGGACGGCATATCCACCTGCTGAACGGGCCAACTGGGCACCTTTGCCTGGCAGCATTTCAACACAGTGAATGATTGTACCAACCGGGATATTACGGATAGGCATTGTGTTACCGGCACGGATAGGCACTTCTTTACCGGAAAGAAGAGATGCACCGACTTCAAGGCCACGGGGCGCAATGATGTAACGACGCTCGCCGTCAGCATAGCAAAGCAATGCAATGTGTGCCGTACGGTTAGGATCGTATTCCAGACGCTCTACTTTTGCAGGAACGTCATCTTTATTGCGACGGAAGTCGACAATACGGTAATGGGACTTATGACCACCGCCACGATGACGTACTGTAATGTGACCGTTATTGTTACGGCCGGAACCACGTTTCTGGGATTCCAGCAAAGCTGCAAAAGGAGCACCTTTATGCAAACCTGGCGTAACAACTTTAAGCATGCCGCGACGGCCTGCTGATGTTGGTTTAGTTTTAACTAATGCCATCTTAGTTCACCTCCGAAAAGTCAAGCTCTTGACCTTTTTTCAGTGAAACGTAAGCGATACGGTTTGAACGGCGACGGCCGCTGAAACGACCAGCACGTTTTACTTTACCTTTACGGTTCAGCACAGAGACAGACTCAACTTCTACTTTGAAAAGCAACTCAACAGCTGCCTTGACTTCTGGTTTAGTTGCATCAGGAGCGACACGCAATGCAAATTGCGGTTTCTCGCCAGACTCAGCAATGAATGTTGCTTTTTCTGTGATGACTGGAGCCAAAATTACTTGCAATAAACGTTCTGCTTTCATCCTAGCATCTCCTCAAATTGAGCGATAGCCGCTTTCGTGATCAACACTTTTTTGTAGTGGACCAAAGAAAGAGGATCAGCATAACGCGGTTCAACAACGGCTACATGTGGCAGGTTGCGAGTTGCCAGATAGGTGTTTTCGTCGACGACATCGGTGATAACCAGAACAGAGTCCAGGCCCATTGCTTTCAGTTTGGAAGCAGCCAGTTTTGTTTTTGGTGTATCGAATGAGAAAGACTCAACAACGGCAATACGGTCTTCACGGGCCAGTTGTGACAAGATTGAACGAATACCGGCACGGTACATTTTCTTGTTTACTTTCTGGCTGAAGTTTTCTTCAGGTGAATTAGGGAACGCACGACCGCCTCCACGCCAGATTGGTGAAGATGTCATACCGGAACGGGCACGACCGGTACCTTTTTGGCGCCATGGCTTTTTGGTACTGTGTTTAACAGTAGCACGGTCTTTCTGGGCACGGTTACCACTGCGTGCGTTTGCCTGATAGGCAATCACAACCTGGTGAACCAGGGCTTCATTGAAATCACGGCCAAAAACGGTATCAGGGGCGCTGACGGTAGCGTCGGCCTGACCTTGGTCATTCAGGAGCTTAAGATCCATTATTTCGCTCCTTTAACAGTCATTTTGATAGCTGGAAGCACAACAACGTCGGAATTTTTATGGCCAGGAACAGCACCTTTGACCAATAGAAGACCACGTTCCGCATCAACGCGAACGATATCAAGATTTTGAACGGTGCGGGTTACATCACCCATGTGACCGGACATGCGTTTACCGGGGAAAACGCGACCTGGGTCTTGCGCCATACCGATAGAACCGGGAACACGGTGAGAAATAGAGTTACCGTGAGAGTTGCGTTGGCCATTAAAATTATGGCGTTTGATGGTACCGGCAAAACCTTTACCGATAGTTGTACCTTGAACGTCAACTTTCTGGCCTGCCTCGAAAACGCTTTCAACAGGCACAACGGCACCGGCTGTAAATTCAGCGGCTTTTGCAGGATCTAAACGGAACTCTTTGAGAATGGAGCCGGCTTCAACGCCAGCTTTGGCATAATGACCAGCTTGTGCTTTAGTCACACGAGTTGCACGGCGGGTACCGTAGGCAACCTGTACTGCTGCATAACCATCTGTTTCCAGAGACTTGATTTGAGTAACGCGGTTGTTTGATACGTCAAGCACAGTTACCGGGATAGACTCGCCTTCCTCGGTAAAAATACGCATCATGCCAACTTTGCGACCCAACAGCCCCAACCGATGAGCGGCAGGTGTAGGTGTCGTATTCGACATCATTTTCTCCAATCCCCAGCTACGATTGGCTGGGCCTAATAAATTGACACCAGTTGTCTGGTGTTGTGGGTTAATTTATTCCTAACCGACTATACAACACGGTTAGCCTGTCAATATAGCATTATTTATTACGCATGGCAAGTTAATTTAACAGCCATGTTGCATAAAACTGTCTTTTATTCAAGGGTTTGCCTGCTTCACCCACTCAAAACAAGCGCCTGAAATACCCTCTTTTCAGCTGCGTGCAAGCAGCGACTGGGCGGCAACCCGGGCTGCCGCCAGATCCCAGGCAGCAATACCGACCGTTTTAAACATGATTGGCCTGGAAAAATCAATCTCGCTTTGCAGGGCCTGTTCCAGCGATATGATTTCCGACCAGTCTTTTTTAGCCCGAATATAATCACCCGCCTCGTGCAGGGCACCCACCGGGTCATCGACATAGCAGGTACTGCCCATAACCGTTTGTGGTGCGATTTCGCACATATGCGGCTGAAACGCCCCCACCGCTATAATTAAACGCCCGGGCTGGGCCGGCGCATGATAAATGGGTTCTGTTGCTGTGGTTAGGGTAATCACGGCATCAATATCTTCGGGCAGATTACTTTGGTCAACCGGCTCTATTTTATTGGATAGATGACTGAAACGCTCACAGAATTTCCGGGCTTTTTCAGCAGAGGCCGCCCTGCTTGATACATACACGCAAGCCTCTGGATACAGCTCATTAATGGCACGAATATGGGCCGCGGCCTGTGTCCCCGCCCCCATAATCACTATTTTTCCGGGTGGTTTTGCCGAAAAGTGCGCCAGGCCCACCATGGACAGGGCAGCCGTACGCCAGGCCGTTACGGTTGGCGCATCCAGCACAAAACGTGGCGCTCCGGTTTTGCTATCAAGCACGGTGACCGTACCCTGGATGGTAGGTAAGCCACGGGCAGGGTTGTCTGGCAACAGGGAAATAAGCTTGTGCGCAATAAGGTCTTCTGCCGTGGCCGGCATGGATAGCAATACACCGTTTTCACTGCCTGGAATTGGCAGTACCTGACGATCCGGACATTTCACCCGGCCCTGCCCATATTCGACCGTCATCTCGCGAATAGCCTGCACCAAAGCCCGAAACCCGATTAAACCGGCCGTTTGTTCTGCATCAAACATTAGCACCTGATTCTGGCTCATATTACTCTCCTGTTTCCTTGCCAGGTTCATTTCTTTGGGTAGCCACCCAAAGAACCACCGCATCTTCCTCACTCACACTGATACAACGATGTCCCATCCTGCTGTCGATATAAAAACAGTCGCCTGGGCCCAAGCGCGAAACAGCATAATATTCGGTATGCAATTCAATATCACCGCTCAGGACATATACAAACTCTTCACCTTCATGCCGGCTCCAGTCCCGGAAGTCAGAAAACTTACGGGCCGTAATCCGGGTATGAAAGGGCATCAGTTTTTTATGGGATAACTGGGAACATAACACTTCATGGCTGTAATGCGGTGTTTTATGCAATTTCCCCTGCCCGGCCCTGTCCACCACACAACGCCCGGCGCCCATGGCATCACGGGCAGGCGTAAACAATTCGGAAACGTCCAGATGCAAACCGGTTGCCAGTTTCTGCAAAACATCATACGTTGGCGACATCAGGCCATTTTCAATTTTGGAAATGGTGGAGGCCGCAATCCCGCATTCTTTGCTGGCCTGTTCCAGCGTCCAGTTGTTTTCTTGCCGTACAGCACGCAAGCGCTGCATCAGCGGGGTTTCTTCCCGGCTATTCATTTAGTGACTTCCCAAATATGCATCCCTGATTTCCGGATTTGCCAATAACTCCGCCCCTGTACCTGTCATTCGAATTTCACCATTTACCATTACATATGCACGATCAGCCAGTTTCAAGGCATGATTGGCATTTTGCTCAACCAAAAAGATGGTTTTACCATTTTTTCCCAGCTCTTTCAGGACTGAAAAGATTTGCCGCACAATTAAGGGTGCCAGCCCCAGGCTGGGTTCATCAAGCAGAATCATATCAGGGCGCCCCATGAGCGCCCGTGCAATGGCCAGCATTTGCTGCTCTCCACCTGAAAGCGTACCGGCACGCTGGTTACGCCGCTCTTTCAGGCGAGGGAACAAGTCAAACATGGTTGCCCTGTCTTCCTCGATATATTTATCGCCAATAGGCAATGCCCCAATCATGATGTTTTCTTCAACCGTCATTTTTGCAAAAATACGCCTTCCTTCAGGTACTTGGGCAATTCCCTGGCCGGCAATCTGGTGGGCCTGCAACCGGGTCAGATTCTGCCCTTTATACAGAATCTGGCCAGATCTTGCCTTTGGCGCACCAAAGATAGTCATTAACAGCGTACTTTTACCGGCACCATTGGCACCAATCAGGGAAATGATCTCACCGGCATGAATATGCAATGAAACATCCCTGAGCGCCTGGATCGGTCCGTAAAAAGTATTGACGTTCTTGATTTCCAGAATAGGTTCACTCATGCTTCATCCTCTACTTCAGTACCCAAATAAGCCGCAATCACCACGTCCGAGTTACGGATATGTTCTGGCTGGCCGCTATCGATCACAGACCCCTGATCCATAACAACAATATGCTCGGAAATATCCATGACCAGTCCCATATCATGCTCAATCAGCAAAACAGTGACATTACACTCATCCCGTAATTTACGGATCAGGCTGGAAAGGTCAACCGTTTCGCGCGGGTTCAGGCCGGCTGCCGGCTCATCAAGACAAATCAGGCGTGGATTGGTACACATGGCACGGGCAATTTCCAGACGTCGCTGGCGGCCATAAGACAATTCACCCGCCAGCCGGTTGGCGTCAACAGCCAGATCAACAATATCCAGCCATTCATAGGCCCGGTTAACACTTTCTTCTTCCTTGTCGGCAAAATTATGGGTTACAAAAATGCCCGACAACAGGTTTCTGTTCTGGGAGCGATGCTGGGCAACCAGCAGGTTTTCCAGCACGGTCATATCCTTGAACAGCCGGATGTTCTGGAATGTCCGGGCAATACCCGCCCGTGCAACCAGATAAGAGCCGCCGGTAAAAGGGCGATTCAGCAAATTTCCCACTTCTACCGTACCGTTATTGCCATGCAGGAAAATTTCACCCGATGTGGCAGCATAAAAACCGGTCACACAATTGAATACCGTTGTTTTACCGGCACCATTGGGGCCAATCAGTGAGGTGATGGAATCTTCCTGCACCTCAAAGCTGACATTATTATTGGCGATAATCCCGCCAAAACGGCGGCACAAATTCTTCACTTCAAGCAAGGGTTTATTACTCATACCATCACCTCTTCCCGCTCAAACACCGGACGTTTGGCACGCAGCAAACCGTTTGGCCGCCAGATCATCATCACAATCATCAACAAGCCAAACAGCAGGACACGATACTCTGAGAAATTCCTTAAAAATTCTGGCATCAGGGTCAAGGTAAATGCGGCAATAATCACGCCAATAGAGTTCCCCATTCCCCCCAGCACCACGATGGAAAGGATCAGAACCGACTCAAAAAAGTTGAATGACATCGGACTGACAAATCCCTGTGCGGTAGCAAAGAACACACCGGCAATACCACCGGTCAAGGCGCCCAGCATAAAGGCAGACAGCTTGACGGTCACGTGATTGATACCCAGCGAACGGCAGGCAATTTCATCTTCCCGCAAGGCCTCCCAGGAACGCCCGATTGGCATCAGCCTTAACTGGGTAAACACGCGTAATACCGCCATGGTAATAATGAAAAGCAGCAGATAAATAAAGATGAATTTATAATCAGGGCTGTACGGCAAGCCGAAAAACTCATGGAACGGCACCGCATCTCCTTTGGCGCGACGCACAAATTCCAGATTAAAAATGGTGGGTGACGGGGCCGAGGCACCATTAGGCCCACCGGTAAAGTCAATCCAGTTCACCAATACCAGCCTGATAATCTCGCCAAACCCCAGGGTAACAATGGCCAGGTAATCACCATGCATTTTCAAAACAGGAAAACCCAGCAACCCGCCACATAAGGCCGCCAGCAAAGGCGCCAGAATAAGGGCTGTCCAGAAGCCGATATCCAGGTATTGTGAGCCCAGCGCCAGAAAATAGGCACCTACCGCATAAAAGGCCACAAAACCCAGGTCCAGCAAGCCCGCCAGGCCCACCACAATATTCAGCCCCAAACCCAACAAGACATAAACCATGGCCATTGTTAAGTTGGTTGCCCAGCTTTTACCAAAAATACCGAAATGAAAAAAAACCAATGGCACGATCAGCCCCAGCAGGAACAACACTGGCAACGCACCTTTCCAGGGATGCTTCATGCCGCGCCGTTTGGGAATCCGCACCCCCATGGCCACCACAATGAACAACACAATTAACACCAGTGCCGCAGCGGTACCGATATAAATCGTACCCGACAATCCCAGTGCCATCGCAATGGCGGCCGCCACGGCTCCCCAGATCAATATTTTCTTCAGTTTTTTCATGCCATCGGCATGTTCGTCTTCCACCTCTACGTGCTGCTGCACTGATAGATATTTATGGGTAAAGCGCTGCCCGGCTTCTGTCTGAATGGCCACAGACACAAAAAAACGGACAAAAGCAACAATCAGCCCGATTGCAATCCCGTTAAGAACAAGCGGTGTACGAAACCAATCCACCCTGAATGTATATTGCTGCAATATGAAGTTGGTAATCGGACTGAATACCAGCATGGTGAGCACACCGGCCACCATGGCGTCTTTCAAGGCGTGGATGAAATCAATACTTGACTCCGGTACGGCCCCGGCATGGTTGCCGGCAGCCATCACGGTAGTGCCCCCCTGTTCAGGCGACGTCAGTGTAGCGGTTTGCTCGGTTGAGTTCGGCGTTATATTCATTACACTTTCTCCACTGCAGGTCTGCCCAATAAGCCACTGGGTTTAAACACAAGAACGAGAACCAGGATGCTAAAAGAAAACACATCTTTATAATCACTGCTGACAAATCCGGAAAAAAAGGATTCCAGAACACCCAGCAACATGCCCCCCAGCATGGCACCCGGCAAAGATCCTATTCCACCAAGCACTGCCGCACTGAACGCTTTAATCCCCAACACAAAGCCGATATAGAAATCAAACGAACCATAGTTGAACGTCACCAGCTCTCCGGCTACGGCCGCCATCATTGAACCAATCACAAAGACAGTGGAAATAATCCGGCCGGTATTAATACCCAGAATTGTTGCCATTTTGCGGTCTTGCTCCACTGCACGGCACTGTCTGCCCAGGCTGGTTTTCTGGATGATGAATGTCAGCAGCAGCATGGCGGAAAGGCTGACTGACACAATAATCAGATCCATGTAACGGATACGGAAGAAGTCTTCTGCCGTACCAATGGTAAAACCACCGCTGAAAAGGGAAGGAACCCCCTGTACATTAGGGCCCTGGCTGATCTGTATATAGTTTTGCAATAATAATGAAACGCCAATGGCCGTAATCAATGGCGCAAGCCGGTTGCTTGTGCGCAGCGGCCGGTAAACCGTTCTTTCTATATACCAGCCATAAAGCCCGGTAATTGACATGGTCACAACCAGGGTAAGAATCAAAGACAGGGCGACAGCGTCAACCCCCAAAAAAGTAATCACTGCAAAGGCAATCGCAGTGATATACGCACTGACCATGTAAATATCACCGTGCGCAAAGTTAATCATGCCGATAATGCCATAAACCATGGTATAGCCAATCGCAATCAGACCATAGATGGAACCCAGCGAAACACCATTTACGAGCTGCTGACCTAAAATATGCCATTCCATTTAACACCTACCTTGTCGGTAAAGACAAAAAGCTCCCATGCCTTCCGTAAAAGCACTCTTCTTATCTGTTAGTTTGATTCAGCTACCGCGTTGCCCGTGGGTAAGGGCAACGCAGTACGGTTAAGGTTTATTGAATGGGAACATAGTTACCTTCTTTATCCCAGATATAAACAACAAAGTCGTTGGTTTTGGGATCTCCTTTTTCATCCCAGCCTTTTTTGCCCAAAACGGTATCAATATCATTGGACTTGATCCACTCGGCCAGCTTGGTTCCATCCCTTTCGTCTTTATTGGCGGCAAGCGCTGCGGCAATCACCTCAACCGCTGCATAGGAATAAAGGGTAAAGCCGGCAGAATCACTGCCTTTTTCCTTCAGTTTATCCACCACGGTTTTACTGGCCGGGTCAGTGCGTGGATCCCGCAGGAAGCTCATGTAAGTACCCTCGGCATATTGCACGCCACCCGCTGCCGTCACAAAGGCAGGATCGGCAATACCATCAACCGACACGAAGGGAATGGTCAGGCCTTGCTGGCGGATTTGCTTGACCAGCAAACCACCCTCGGCATAAAGGCCGCCAAAGAACACGGCCCCCACATCGGCTGCCTTGATTTTGGTAACCAACGCATTGTAATCACGCTCACCCCTGGTTACGCCATCTTCAAGCACGACATTGATACCCAGTTTTTTAGCGGCATCCCGGGTCGCATTGGCCACGCCGACGCCATAGGTATCCTTATCATTAATGACGGCAATCTTTTGAGCTTTAAGGGTTTCGTGAATAAATTTCGCATCGACATCACCCTGCTGGTCATCACGTCCGCACACCCGGATAATGGTTGTCAGGTCTCTTTCGGTTACCCTTGGATTGGTGGAGGCGGGCGTCACATTCAGGATATTGGCCTCATCATAAATTTCTGAAGCGGGAATGGTGCTGGAAGAGCAGAAATGGCCCACCACCGCATCCACTTTTTCCTGGTCAACAAAACGGTTGGCCACCGCGACGGCCTGTTTGGGTTCGCAGGCATCATCGCCCTGGATAATCCTGATTTTTTTTCCATTGACGCCACCCTTCGCATTGATGGCTTCCGCTGCCGCTTCGGCCCCCATCAGCAACTGCTTGCCGAAGGCGGCACTCCCCCCTGTGATAGGTGCTCCAAGGCCGATTTTAATAAACTCTTCTGCCATGGCGGGAGCAGAGAAAGCGCTTGCAAGTGCTGCTGTAACAAAAAGCTTTTTAAATCCTTTATTCATGCTTTTCTCCTGAAATTGA
>JAAYHN010000141.1 GCA_012735395.1 Alcaligenaceae bacterium
AAAAAGCAATGAGAGCAACAATAACCATGCCCCTGATTTTACCATTGCTGTTACCGGAAAAGATGAGCCACGTATTGACAGCCGCCTGATTGCGGAGCATTTGGGCGTACAGCATGAAAGCATTACTCGCCTGCTGACTACGCACAAGAATGATTTCAAGGAGCTGGGAATACTCCGATTTCAAATCGGAGAAATAGCAGGCCGTGGACAACCTGAACGTTATGCCATGCTGAATGAAGATCAGGCGTATCTATTGCTGACCTACAGCCGGAACACAAAAAAGGTACGACAGCTTAAATTACGGTTGGTCCAGGCATTCAAGAAAGCCCGGCAAGCCCGAAGCGTTCACCAAACCGAGTACCTGCAGACTTATCACCAGTTGCATGATGCGATTGCCCGAGTTGCAGGCGGTTCCAGCAATGAACGGTTTATCCATATGAACGTTAACAAGGCCATTAATCAGGCTGTTGGCATTAAGCCAGGTAACAGGCATAAGCTGACATTCCCCAGTCAATCGGTGCTTGTCGTGGCCCAATCAATCGCCTGCAATGCCATGGCCGCAGCAAGTAACCACAAAGAGGGTTATGAGGGTACGAAACAGGCATTGCATATCCTCAAGAAAATGCTGGTTGCCAACAATGAACCATACAGCCCGGCATTGCCTGACAGCACACAAGGGGCAGGCCATGAGTGAATTACTGACAGCTTTGTTTTTTGTTTGGGATTGGATAAGGGGGCGAGCATGACACAAAACCCCATTTTGATTTATACTAACCACGTGCCTGAAACAACAGGCACCCGGTTTGGCGACTGGAAACTACACAAGGCGGATGTACCGCCCAATTTGGCGGTTTTTTTATATCCGTGCGCTTGCGTGCACCTTTTTCAATGGGCGGACGTTAGCGGGGATACCTTCGGGTATGCCGGTCCCCTTGTGTACCGGTTCGCCAACCCTGCTAATTGTCCGCCCGCCCTATTTGGCGATAGGGGAGCGGGTATCACTACACACGCAAGGAGGCCACATCATGGCTAAATTTACGCACGCCCCCACACTTTCCAAACCAACAAAATCAATTGTTACCATCCAAAACCAGAGGGTGGCCCCTGCTGTTATAACCCGAACCAAGGCTGACACTATTGTCACCTTAAGTAGAAAAGATTATCGAGAATTTGCCGATTTGTGCAAGGCCGAGGCGAGCAAATTATTAAATTTGACCTCTATTGAAGATATTGGCAACGCATGGGGAGCGCTGGAATTTTGTGTTTTACCAGGTATAGCTGATGTTAGCATTCCAAACTCTAAGCAGTTTGAAAAGGGTTATATCTCTTTAGTTACTCGCATTAATACAGCAGCGTTCAGGCGGGCTGGGCGAGAGCGGCCAGAATGTGATTGCTCAGAACTAAATAATAGTGAAATTTTTCGTTTTGTCATCTGGCATGAGATCGGCCATGTCTGTGATAACTTTGATCCATTTGCAGCGTTCAGATCTGAACCAGATATCAAGGCAGCATATTCCAATGCACGTCTAATTAATGAGGTTCTTGCTGATCGGTTTGCATGGGAACGTATCCGACCAGGGCAAGCTATGCCTTTGACTGAGCATGGCAGGCGCAATGCTGATGTTATTGATCGCCATATTGAAACGATGGGAAAAGTTTTAACTCGTGGCAATAAGTTATTAAGACCACTTGAGACCGGTCAATATCTGAATGTGCCGAGTTACATGCTGGCGAGCAAGCGAAAGGCAGCTTATGTTGGGCCTGACATTGATCCAAATTTGTTGACTCGGGAAATCGAATACTACCGGGAACATTTCAGCCGCAATGGTAGACGTATGCGCGGGGTGAAATTATGAATATTCAACAATTAACCGACCTTGAAAACGCCCTGCTTGCTGCTGGCTTAATCGTTGACCGTATCGAGTGCGGCAGGCTGGTACGGTGTAAAACCGTGGATGACAAAGGCCAGAAACGATCCGGTTGGTATCGGGTGTTTGATGGTGCTGTTATCGTGGCCACCTTTGGCGATTGGCGCACTGGTAATAAAGGGGTTTGGGTGGCCGGGGGTGATGTGTCATTGACTGACCGCCAAGCCGTAGAAGCGCTTGCCAGGCAGGCCAAGGCCGAACGATTGGCCGAACAGGAACGACAGTACCAGGCAAATGCTGAACGGCTGGAAATCCTTTTGCAGGAATGTAAGCCAATACAGCCAGGTGGTGCCGTGGCTCAATACCTGAATGGCCGTGGCATACCGTTACCCAATACAAATGCCCTGATGCAGCATGACCGCCTGCCTTACTGGGAGGGGGCGAAAGTGCTGGGGTATTACCCGGCCATGATTGCCAAGGTAACAGATGCCGCTGGCAGGCTGGTTAACCTGCATCGAACCTACTTAACCCCTGATGGCAAAAAGGCTGATGTACCCATAGTCAAAAAGCTATGCGGTTCTGCTGGCAGTATGGCGGGTGCCAGTATCAAGCTGGGTGAACCGGTACTGAATAAACGGGGTGAAATGATATTGGGTGTGGCCGAGGGGATAGAAACCGCTTTGGCTGCTTCCTGCCTGTTTGGCGTTCCTGTATGGGCTGCTGTATCCGCTCATGGCTTAAAGAGTTTCACCCCGCCCCCGAAAGTGCAGCATGTTTATTTGCTGGCTGATAACGATGAATCAGGCACCGGGCAACAGGCAGCCGATGATTGCGGTAAACGGCTTATCAGAAAGGGATTTGCGGCCAGTCTGGTGATACCTGACAGCGTGGGCGATTGGAATGACGAGCTATTAGCCAGAAGGGCAGGCGTATGAACACAATAGAAACAGAACAAGATTTAACCAGCATGAGCATTGACGATCAAACCCAATCAGTGGATCCATTCCCGACCTTGAAAGACAGGCCATGTTATCGGGTGTATGAGCACCCCTTTATGCGTGGTGGCCGGACGTACCGGGATGGCGTGTATTACCACCACATGACCAAGAGCAAAGACGGGGAGCCACAAAACCCGATTGATGATTATTTATGTGGTGTCCTGAAAATCATTGCCGACACCAAAGACACCAGCGGCCAGAACTACGGAAAACTGCTGGCATTCAAGACCAAAGACCACATGGGTGAAAAGCGGTTAAACGTACCGATGGATATGGTTCTGAATGACCGGGCAGGCGATTTAATCAAGGTGCTGGGTAATGAGGGGCTATATATCGAGTTTCACAACAGGGGGCGCATTAATGCCTATGTCAATTCCCAGCGCCCTGATAGATATATGGAAGCGGCCCATTCAACAGGCTGGCATAGTAACAGCTTTGTATTGCCTGATGAAGTTATAGGTTCGGGTGATGTCTGGTTTCAGTCACGGGAACGGATTGCAGCCTATAGCAGCCGGGGCGATCTGGCAGGCTGGCAGGCAGGCGTTTCAGATAAGGCCATAGGCAACCCCTTATTGCAGTTGGCTATATGCGGGGCATTGGCTGGCGTTCTATTAAAACGGATTGGCAATAAAGGCGGTGGGCTGCACTTTTACGGTGCCAGTAGCAAAGGCAAAAGCACGGCACTGGAAGCAGCGGCTTCGGTTTGGGGTAAAGGTGACACTTTTTACCAGACATGGAACGCCACTTCAAACGCACTTGAGGGTACAGCCCGGCTGCATACGGATACCATGCTGGGGTTGGACGAGATTCATAACTGCAAACCCCGTGATCTTGATAATGCCGTTTATGCCCTGTTAAATGGTGCAGGCCGGGGGCGGGCCAATGAAAGGGGTGATGCCCGGAATATTGCCAGGTGGCGGGTATTTTGTATTAGCAATGGAGAATATTCAATTCCTGATGCACTGGCACGGGACCATATAAAGCATATGGCCGGGCAAGGTGTCAGGTTATTGGATATCTATGCTACAGGCGAAGAATACGGGTTTTTCAGCAATATTCATGATGCCAGTAGCCCGGCTTTGTTTGCGCAGCACCTCAAGGCGGCCAGTAACCTACATTACGGCCATGCTGGAAAAGCCTTTGTTCGCCATCTGGTGAAGTTGTCAGAAGATAAGGAACCGGACTATTCCGACATGGTGAATGGAATTACCAACAGCCTGACCACCACAACAACAGGCGACCAGGAGCGATGGGCAGCACAATTATTTGCTTTATGCGCACTGGCTGGCGAGCTGGCGATAGAAGCCAAAATCCTGACATGGAAAGCAGGCCATGCCATACAGGCGGCCAAGCATGGTTTTAAGGTATGGCTTGAACAGCGTGGCACCAATGGCCGTAATGCTGAAGATATTGCCATATTCAAAGGCATATTGAACTTTATTGATGCTCACGGGGGCGCACGGTTTGAAGCGGTGGACGGTGAGGACAGAACCATCATGAACCGGGCAGGTTGGAAACGCATTGATGGCAACAAAACCATTTATATGTTTACCAGTGGTGGACTGGAAGAAGCGGCAGGCAGGGGAATCAGGCAGGCTACAAAGGCACTGGCAAGTATTGATGCTTTTATAGATAAAGATCAGGGCAGTTATCGAAAGAAGATAAGGGTAAATGATGGCCGGGTGAGCTTATATCACCTGAATATTGAAGCCATTGAAAAGGTAGCCTATGAATAAACCTCTATGCTGGCCCACATGGCCCATATCGGCCCACATTGCTTTTTTGTATGTGGGCCAGCGCAAAGCCTTTATTCATGTGGGTGGCCCATATAGCCCATACGAAATTAAGGGGGGTGGAGTATGAATCACAGATTTAGGTTCATGGAGCTGCTGGAGGAGCCGGAACCAGCGGCAGGTAGTCCAAATGCTTTCACAGGATGGCTGTCAACCATACCGGGTAAACCAATCAATGATATTGAGGTAGCCAGGGCAAAGGAGCGGATACGGTACTTCACTGATAAGGGGGTAAGGCTGGAAGTAGCCCAGTGGCTGGTTATCAGGGACAGGCAACAGGACGACAGGCGTTCATGTGCTGAATGCAGGCACCAAGAATACGGCAGGTGTACGGTGGGACATTCGGCTATTGGTGGTTTCAGGATAACAGAGCTATTCAGATGTAAGAGGTATGAAAATGATTGATGGATTGGTAACAGGCAAGGTATTTGGACAGCCCATACAGGGGGGGCCGGACACCATACCGGAACGATGGTAATTACATGACAGGATGAAGCCGGGGAAACCCGGTTTTTTTGTGTCTGCTGGGTTTGTCTGGCAACATCAAGATTACATCAAGACTAACGGCAAGATTACGGCAAGGACATAAGCAGGACATAGCCGGGACACAACAAGATCATAACAAGGCCACGGTAGGTTAAGGTAAGGGTTTGTGTGCTGGTAAGTACTGCCCCAACTACCTGATAAAACCTGAGTAGAAACCCGGTTTGCCTGTTAGTAAATGTTAGTGTTGCTACTTGAAAAAACTTGAAATGGGAACAGGGCGGTCAAAGGTTGCAAGCTGGGTGCTAAGAAATGCTAAGGTTATTCCGGTGGGCTGGCAGGTTTCTTTAGCCCCTAAAAAGGGGGGTTAGAAATGAAATTGGGGGTATATTTGGGGGTATATTATCAATTTTAAAAATATAAACCCTTTATTCATGCGGTTTTCAGGCAATAGTTATGTTCCAGTACTGGCGTTTACGGGGTTTTTTGTTGCCCATTGAATACCGCTACTTACCACGGCTTACCAGAAAAAAATAATGAGGGTAAGTACTTTAGTTGTCCTATGCCTACGTTAAATTGAAATTTACATCCTGTCGTTGATGTAGGACACGGATAATGTCCAGATGGTCGGTATAGTCCAGAAAATAGATCACGTGTGAGCCACATAAATACTTCTGGAAGTTTGGTAGCACTGATGGGCTTCCTTGCCTTTTACCCGATGCTAATGCATCGAAGGCTAATGTAAGGTTATGGTGATAATTATCCGCTTGTTCAATTGACCAACGATTAAGGGTGTAAAGCCAGATTTCTTCAAGGTCCAACTCGGCTAATGGGGAAAGCCGATAGGGTTTAGCCTTATTTTTTGTGCATCCTGTTAAGGAATGAATCGCTATCAAATGGGCGAGGCTCACCGGACTGAAGGCCAGCGTTTAGCGAATCTTGTAATGCTTTTACCTTGGTTTCGTGTTCTTCCAATAACCTTAACCCGGCTCTTACTACGTCACTGGCGGAACCGTAGCGACCCCCTTTTACTTGTGTATCAATGAAATTGCTAAAATGCTGGCCGAGGGCTACAGATGTATTTCTGCTCATGTGATTTTCCTCCTGTTGATTTACCAAATTGTACCAAATTTTGGTAAATCAATGGATTTTTATTTACCTTGTAACACCCGTACCTCTACCACCTTTTAAGGGGGGAGAGGTACGTGTTAGCAGTTATCCGGCCATCACCAGCACATAGCTTTACAAGTGGGGTGGAGTCGAAGCGGAAAAGCTCTTGCCGTGCTTGGCGTACTTATACATGTTATTCGGGTAGTAGCTGTGGGTTCCAGACCACTTCCCATAAATGCCCATCGGGGTCCTGGAAATATCCCGCGTACCCACCCCAGAAAGTGTCCTGCGCTGGCTTCACTATCACTGCACCGGCGTTTCCAGCTTCTGCCATTACTTCGTCAACCTCGGACTTTGACATGACATTGTGGCCGATAGAAAATTCTGTGGCACTGATGGCAGCCAAGCTTAAACCTGTATCATGTGCCAGACTCTTTCTGGACCAAAGTGCGAGTTTTAACCCGGTATTTAAATCAAAAAATGCCACGGCACCATACTCAAACTCTTCCCCGATAATTCCATCGGTCGGGAGCCTTAAGCCGTCCCGATAGAAGCGAATTGCCCTTGCAAGATCATCTACGCCAAGTGTGATAACAGAAATTCGAGGCTTCATGGTTCCAGTCTCCAGAATGCATAACGTGAAGCTCATCCGCTGCGCTGTTTCAGCGCGAAGAGGTACACAGGGTCGCCTGTTTTAGCTAACTGACCCCCACAGGCAGCCATTAATCAATAACCAGCTTAATGCTTGAGGGCGTAATGTTGACATTATTCAATGCCTTATCTATCTGTTCTTCTTCTGTTTTGGGGTGTGAGGGGTCTTGGGCCGGGTAGGCGAGCGCCAGTTTATCTACCAAAAGCTTCTTTATTTCCAGAATGTTTTTGGGGGTTGTGTCCATTGACGCAAGGGGAAGCTGTTCATCAATGCCATCCAGGTTTTCATAATAAATATAGCGGGACATACATACTCCTGTTTAAATGACAGACAAGGGTGGTCTTCAGTCTGTTTTTACCATTTGATGATGTTGGCGGTAAAATTCCCATTCTTCAATTTCAGTGCCATCGGGCAAGCGACATATCCCGTATTGGCCATGTTCGCCATTTTTAATAATTGTTTTACCGCCTTTTTCCTGACAGTGCATGGAAGCGGGATTTGCCATGTTAAGCGGCTTGGTTGTTGCAGGTTCGGCCCCGGTGCAGGCCGAAAGAATGAGCAAATTTAATGTTGATGCGATTAACAGTTTGAGCTTCATGGATTGCTCCTGGTTTATGCATTGATAAAGCCATTATAAGCCGGGTTTTAACATGTTTCAGATAGAATGTTTTTATAAACAAATAAAAAAAACCAGGCATTTGACAATGCCTGGCTGTATGGAATTGATCAGTTGTCGGATACTGAACAGCCGTCATTATGACAGGCAGATATTTCAGTATTGTTAAAGATAAAAAAACGGACTCGTGATGTTGTGTCATGAGTCCGTTGAAAAATCGGCGTTTAACCGACTACGGTGTAGACTTTATTGTATATGTATTCACTTCCTGAGTGATTTGTGCTGGATCAAGAGTGTGGTATTTAAAAAATACACAATGAATATGTCAGGCAAGCATGGCAATTACCATTTTCATATGAATGTAATCATAATTTGCCAGAAGTTATTGTTTGGTCATATGCCAGGCACAAGGAAATGACAGTTTAAATATTATCAAGCGCTCAATTGGCATAAAATACCAGATTCACCTTGTTCAATAAGTATTTTTAGATGGAGGCATACAATGATTGATGGGTTAATTGCAGGGAAAATTTTTGGGCAACCCAAAGAAGGACAAGGCAAAAGCGGTACCTATGTTACGGCAAAAGTAAAAGCGACAACAGAGCAAGATACTATTTTTGTTAATGTAATTTGTTTTAATGAGCAGACCTGTGCCCAGTTGTTGGTGCTTCAGGATGGTGACAGCGTGGCACTTTCGGGCTCTCTGACGCCACGTGTCTGGGATTCCCAGGATGGTCCCAGGCCGGTATTGGATATGGTTGCCCATAGTATCTTGTCTGCATTTCATGTAAAACGCAAACGTGATGCGATGTAATATGGCTGGTTTTTTTGCGCAATGAAACCTTCATATGCTTCTGTTAATATCAATAGCTTAAAGCAGGGCATCTATCGCTGTTTTAGCGTTTTTTGTATAAAAGATCGGGGGTCATCAATGGCGGTAACATTTTTTCTGGCATTTGATTTAAGCAGTAATAATGCAAAAAAACATCTGGAACTTTATGATGAGCTGGATAGGCTGGGGGCGCAACGGGCTTTAAAATCATTCTGGTGGGTGAAGCTTGAAGACTTCACAACAACCACATTCAGAACGTATATTAAACAGTTTCTTGATGAACAGGATCGTATATTCATTATTAAAAATGGCGGCTGGGCGGCATTCAGGCCTGAAACGAATCCAGCAGATGCATAAGCAGGCGGTAGGGGTATATATCTTTTAAAGGATATTTTCCGGCTTATTTTTCTATTTTTTGCAAGCTGGCTTCCGGGCTGATTGACATGGGTTTAATTTTGCCAACCTCTATAAATTCCATTAGCTGGTTTGATAGCAAAACAGGAACCCATGAGTTTGTTCTTTTATTCCACTGTGGCTTGCTGAGGTAGGCATATACGACCCCAGTAGAGTCTGCCGCCAGATATTGGTATTCTTCAGGTACATTGACTAAAAAATTACAATATTTAACGAGTCTAACTTTTGGGGTGAATTTCATTATTGCTCCTGACCTGAAAACCCGGGATGATTTAACCTGGATTAAATGTTTTCATAATGACGACTCAATCAATGAGACGGCGTCAATCAGTCATAATTTAGAACATGTGCATATTAATATGTAAAAAATATTGTTAATTTGATGATCTTTAACCATGGTTAAAAAAAGTCAAATTAAAGGGTGTTTATGGTTCGATGCCGGTATTCAGGCTTTTTTAACAAGATACTTGATCCATATTAAACTTTTAAACAAACACGATTTACAGTTTTACTGCAAGCTTTTACACTGGAGTTTCAGTAGTTTGTTTTATTGTTAGCGCAAATTTCCCAGAGCATTCCCATGCTCTGGTTTTTTTTGCTCAAAAATTGGCAATAAGTAATAGGTTTCGGTTAAAGTCTTTTTAATTAAAAAAATCAGGAGAGGGTAACCGTGGCTTCAAAAGAAGAAATTATTGCTTTTTTAAAAAATGATTTTCCGCAGAACAAATGTATTGTAGAAAAAGTTGGTGCAAAGTCAGCCCGGGTAAGGTTAAAAGTGGGTATGGAAGATTTGCGTCCGGGCGGGACCGTCTCAGGCCCATCTTTAATGACAATTGCCGATGTTGCCTTATATGTTGCCATTCTGGGGGAAATAGGGATTGTTCCTTTGGCGGTTACCACTAACCTTAATATTTCTTTTTTAAGGAAACCGGCTGCAGACAGGGATATTATTGCGCAGTGCAATTTAATCAAGTTGGGCAGGACGCTGGCAATAGGGGATGTATTTATTTATTCTGAAAATGATTCCAGGGCAGTTGCGCATGCGGTGGGAACGTATGCATTGCCCGCTTCCCGTGGCTGACAGGGCGGGTGTTAAATGCCCGCAAAAAGGTTTTGTTTATTCGTATTCGGTTTCTTCAGGCATTTCAATATAATCTTTAAGCGTTGCATGGGTTTTTATGGCCAGCACAAGCAGATGCGCATAATAATCCTGAATAGACTGATGGCTCAAGTCAGGTATTGTTTGCTGATGGGCAATATCCCACTCAAGATCAAGAAAGTGTTGAAGCTTTTCCTGGGCCTGCCTTGCAGTGCAGGAAGTGGGGGCAAATGGATATTCATCCTGTTCCCAATGCCAGGTGTTTGTTATTTTTACTATGCCTGTTAACTGATAAAAATAATGGTCAATCTGTTTGGGGCCTGGCGAATAGGTATTGAATATTTTGTTAGATGCTTCATGCCCAAAATAGTTGTTGATATGATGCCGCCAGTCGTCATCAGCCAAAGCCCATACAGCCAATTCATTGCTGTCCTGTTTTATGTCCTGTGCAATGGCCTCAAGTACAGGCCTTGGCAGATACCGGGCCGAATCAATATTTTCAGTAATGGTATCAAGTGCTTCTTTGCCCAGATCCAGGCAAAAGCTTTTCCAATAAGAGCCTAACAAGACAATAATTGATTTAAGCAAGGGGGCAGTTGTTTTTTCATCCTGGACAGTAGCCAACTCCAGGAGAGGGTAAATGTCATTGCTCATGCTGCGGATAAAGCTAACCGTAGCTACCGGGCACAAGATATCTTCACTGTCGTAGTCTGTGATGTAGTCGCTCATCAGGTTCCTTCAAATTAATGTGGCAATTATACAAGTATGTTTGTTAAGTATTTGTTTTTAGGCTTCCGGGAATAGATCTTGCCGTGTGTTTTTGTGTTTGAAATGGGGTGCAATAATTTGGCTTTTCCTGAAATTGTAATCCCTGGCCGAAGTTTTAGAATGTAAACATACCCTAACGTTCTAAAGGTGCCAAATGTACTTTCAATAATGAAAAGCGGTATGCCAGGAATGTGATAGTAAAAAAAGGATGGTAAAGGAGGGCTTAAAAAGCATTTGTTTCCATCGCTTTTATACACATAAAAACACACCAGCCCGCTTAGGCTGGTGTGTTTTCGTTTTTGCCTGGCTGGTGATTGCTTCAGGGAACAAACATGAATCGGGTCAGATGGAAAAAAACCGGAGCCGCAAAAACAACGGAATCCAGCCGGTCCAGTACGCCGCCATGGCCGGAGATCATATGCCCCCAGTCTTTGGTGCCAATGCTTCTTTTGATGGCAGACAGGGAAAGCCCGCCCAGAAAACCGCAGGCAACAATAATAAAAGAAAGGAAAGCGGCCTGCATGGGGCTGAACGGGGTGATCCACCATAAAGCCGTTCCGGCCGCAATGGCAGCGAGGCCGCCGCCCAGCAAACCTTCGATGGTTTTTGAGGGGCTGACATTGGGGGCGATTTTATTTTTACCAAACAGCTTGCCAAAAATATACTGAAAAATATCGCTTAGTTGAACAACCAGTAATAAGTACATGAGTAACAGCAGGTTTTGGCCTTCGTAGCCGGGGATGGGCAATAGCATTAAGGCCGGTGCG
>JAAYHN010000142.1 GCA_012735395.1 Alcaligenaceae bacterium
GCCAGAGCCAGAGCCAGAGCCAGAGCCAGAGCCAGAGCCAGAGCCAGAGCCAGAGCCAGAGCCAGAGCCAGAGCCAGCACCGGAACCCGAGAAGAAAAAATCGTGGCTTTCGCGCCTGAAGCAGGGTTTATCCAGAACCGGATCCAGCATCAGCTCCATTTTTGTCGGTGTCAAGGTTGATGAAAACCTGTTCGAAGAACTTGAAACCGCTTTAATCATGGCTGATGCAGGCATGGAAGCCACCGAGTCCCTGCTCAAAGCCTTGCGTGCCAAAGTCAGGAAAGAAAAAATTGATGATGCCGCCAAAGTCAAGGCGGCTTTGCGGGAATTGTTGGCAGAACATTTAAAACCGCTCGAAAAGAATTTCAATCTGAAGCGTTCTGCGCCTTTGGTGGTTATGATTGCGGGGGTGAATGGTGCCGGTAAAACCACTTCCATCGGTAAGCTGGCGCATCATTTTCAGGCACAGGGAGCCAGTGTGTTACTGGCAGCAGGCGATACTTTCAGGGCAGCGGCACGTGAGCAGCTGATTGAATGGGGTACACGTAATAATGTGTCGGTCATTGCCCAAGAGGGCGGTGATCCGGCGGCCGTCGCGTTTGATGCTGTGAATGCTGGCAAGGCCCGTAATGCCAGTGTCGTTATGGTTGATACCGCCGGCCGTTTGCCAACCCAGCTGCATTTAATGGAAGAGCTTAAAAAAATCAAGCGGGTTATAAACAAGGCAGATGCGTCTGCCCCGCATGAGGTATTGCTGGTGGTAGATGGCAATACCGGGCAGAATGCGATTTCACAAATCAAGGCATTTGATGCGATTCTGGACTTGACCGGCCTGGTGGTAACCAAGCTGGACGGCACAGCCAAGGGCGGTACACTGGCCGCCGTGGCAGCGGGCAGTTATGGTGTGCGACCTATTCCGGTTTACTGGATTGGGGTAGGTGAATCCCTGCATGATCTGCAACCTTTTGTGGCGTCAGAATTTGCCGCCGCTTTGCTGGGTGAAGATTAAGCGGGCGGTAACATAAAGCCAGAAAACCATATTTCGATCTCGCTTTCATGCTCTGGGTTACCCTCCAAAGGTTGAATGAGTGTCCAGCTTTTGGGGGTAGTTCACTGGGAGAGGCGTTATTTTCTTTTTTGTGGAACGTAGCAAATATTGTTTTTTGCTGCGTTTTTAATTTTCGCCTACTTCTTCATCAGAGCTGTTTAGTATTGCATTTGCCAATTTGTATACTTTATTTTTATCCCTTTGACCTACTGCAATAACCGTTACAACAACCGTGTCATCATTCACTTGATACACTAACCGATAGCCCACACTACGCAATTTTATTTTATAACAGTCAGGCAAGCTGCTTAAACGGGCAGAAGGGATATGGGGGTTTTTTAATCGCTCTTTTAATTTTTTCTTGAATTGTGATTTAACACTGCCGTCCAATTCTTCCCAGGCTTTTAAAGCGCTGAGTTTGAATTTTAAATTATAAATCATCAATATTAACCGCTACAGATGGTTCGTTTTGCAGCTTTTGAACCAGTTTTGCGTCTTCCATATCTTCCATAAGTTCAAGCATGCGTTCATACCATAGCGGAGAAACCAGGTAAGCTGCCGGTTTATTATGACTTAACACAGCAACAGCCTGACCTTCTGCCTGTTTAATAACCGAAGCGGGACTGCGTTTTAATTCTGACACACTGACCGATAAACGGCTTAAGATCGCTTCCATAAGGTATTCTCCTATATACTTAATTTTGTATTAATTATAGTACGAAATTAAGTATAAATTAATTTTGATAATGTAATCCAGTTAGAAAGATAAGGTATTTAAATATTCAGTATTTGTATAAGATACGTTTTATGTTATTGAATTATAAAAACAGTTTTATTTTTTGGCTGACATAAAAGGATAAAAATGCGTATGGCGTAAAGCAGTATGCAGAGTCTGGTTTCTTCTGTGGCAGCGGGATCATCATTCAGGTTTGCTCCGACGCCGCTACACGCCGAAGTCGCTGCACCTGAATGATGATCCCGCTTTTGGCAAGTTTGCTGAATGCCTGCGCTGATGCATTTTTTGCACCAGGCAACGCTTACAGGCCGTGGTTTTTTGCAAATTACCTAAAACTTAATGCGTTTGGGTATCTCTTTCAAAGCGGCATCTGCCAGCTTTTTATGGTGGTTCAGGTTGGCAGACAGCCAGCCAACGGCAAACCAGGTTTCCGGGTAGTTGTCGGTATATAAACTGTAGAAATCATGTGCCGTAGAAAAATCATTCAACACCCCGAATGTTTCCTGGGCGGCTGCCAGCGGCTTGAGGTATTGGTTCAGATTGCTTCCTGTATTTAAAGCCTCGTATACATTCAGGCCATAACGCATGCGTTTGATTTTTTTACGCAGGTCATGGTAGGCCTCTATGTCGCTTTTATCTTCTGTTTTCCAGTGATTGACAATATCCCGGTTCCATTTGTTCAGTCGTGTTTCCAGTTGCTTGCGCAAGGTGGTTTTAGGCTGGGAGGAAGGAATCAGAGGAATAATTAGCAGGGCGGGTTTGTTGTCCGTTTTTGCTGCCGTGGCTTTTTCTTCGGTTTCAGGTTTGCCTGCTGCGTTATCTTCACTGGCCTGTTCTTCAGTGCTGGCAGTGTCAATAGCCACCGCTTCGGGCTGCAGGTCTTCTTCTTCCTCTTCTTCCGTTTCTTCTGTTTCCGGGACTGGGTCAATCGCCGGCGTTAAGACAGTCCATTTCAGTAAACGAACCATCGATGACTGAAAGGCCGGGCTTTGGGCTATTTCCTGTGCGCTGCGAACGCCTTCGGGCTGTTCAAACTGGATATGTGGCATACCGGCTTTTTCCAGCTTGGGTACAATGCTTTCCAGCATGACATCAAGGTCGCGGGTGGCACCAAAATCGCCCAGGTGTACTTTCAGTTCCTGTTGTAGCTCAATGTCGGGGCAGCTGGCAATTTTACTGAACAGTTTCCAGTTGCTGACCAGACGGCGCATGCCGATGCGTAACTGGTGGACGTGCTCGGGGTTTCCAACGGAAACGACACCCAGCGTGTCAATTTCGGCCAGGGAACCGGCGTTGAAACAGATTTGTTCCAGGCATTCATCAGTTGTGGCAATCAGTGCCTGGGTAGCGTTCTGTTGCTTGTCGAGCGGGTAAGGACGCGCTTTACGGGGAGCCCAGAAACGATTGATTTCATTGTCACGGATCAGGTCGGGAGAGGCCGAAGACTGAGCCTGCTTGATATTGTGCGAGGCTGCAGCGAGGGCATCGCCACGGTGTGATTTACTGCGTAAATCAAGTAGCAACTTGTGCTTTTCAAGCCAGCGCATACCTATTTCAAAAATGGCTTCGGGTGAACCGCTTTTCAGTTCAAACTCAATTTCTGATACGGGCAGTTCCAGTGCACCGGAACGGATAACCCCTTTATCGTAGGCAATTTCAATCATTCCCTTGCTGACACGATGCTTGCGGAAAATACGGACGACATCGGTTTCGTAGCGTAATTCCAGCGGGTTTTCCAGCTTGGTTAGGGCCGGTTCAGCCGGTGTCCCGGCATAAAGGGACAGATCAAGAATAGGCCCGGGGCGGTCATGATTCAGCTCAAGTTTGCTGATCGCATTGCCACCGGGCATTTTCAGGGTTTGAACCCATTGGTCTCCTTCCAGACGAAGCCGGATGGCTATTTTGGCTTTGGCCAGTTCCCGGGTGGTGGTGTCAAAATACAGGGCGCGTAAATTGATTTCTTCTGCTTTGGTAGTGCGCACCGCTCGTTCTACCGCTTTTTGTGCATGAATAGGCACATGCAGTTTAAGTTCCTGTTCAGCCATGATGGTAAGTACTTTAAAAAGATGAAAAAAAGTTGCTTCATCATAGCATTTTGCCAGTGATTGTTTACAATGATTTCAGCTGAAAAAGATATATTACATGTTTAATATGCATTTGCTTAGCCATTGATCCAGTTGCCTGGTTTGTTCCGGGGAAAAACATAAGCCAAGCCGGGTACGGCGCCATAAAATATCGTCTGCGTAACGTGCCCATTCATTATGTACCAGCCATAACACTTCAGCTTCATACAGGCCATGACCAAAATGCGTTCCAAGGCTTTCAAGACTTGATTTGTTTTGCAGAAAACGCAATGCCAGTGAGCCATAGGCCCGGGCGTAACGCCGGGTAAGGGGTGGGGGCAGCCATGGAAAATCCGTTTCCAGCTGTTTAATAAAGAAATTGATATCTGCATTGGGCAGATCTGCGCCAGGCAAGGGGGCGGTACCCGTCCAGGTTTTGGGCTTGCCGGTAAAGGGGGCCAGTTTTTCCAGGGCATGTTCGGCCAGTTTGCGATAGGTGGTAAGCTTGCCGCCAAAAATGGAAAGTAACGGCGGCGAAGTATCGTTACCACCGCTTATGTCAAACACATAATCCCGCGTGATGGCAGATACATCGCCTTTGGCGTCATCATAGAGCGGACGCACGCCAGACCAGGTGGAAACGATATCTTCTGGCCGTATGGCCTTTTTAAAATAACTGTTGACAATATCAAGCAGGTAGCTGGTTTCTTCAGGTGAAATGGCAACGTGATCGGGGTTGCCATGGTAATCGACATCGGTTGTGCCGATCATGGAATAATTTTCCCGGTAAGGTGTAACAAAAACAATACGCTGGTCTGCATTTTGCAGAATATAAGCATGATCGCCTTCGTAGAGCCTGGGGGTAACCAGATGACTGCCTTTAACCAGGTGCAATTTGCTGTTGCCGGTTGCAAGGGTGGATTGGCGGGTGACCAGGTTTTGGATGTTTTCTACCCAGGGGCCGGCAGCGTTAACCAGAATCCGGGCCTGCACTTTCTGTACTTTGCCATTCGTATGCTGCAGTGTTGCCATCCATGTATTGTTTTGTATGCGGATATCCGTACATTCGCAACGGGTCAGGATTTGTGCGCCGCGGGATTTGGCATCCATCGCATTCAGTATGACCAGACGGGAATCGTCTACACTGCAATCGGAATAAATAAAACCTTTGGTAATGGTGTCGTTCAGGGGGCGGGCGTAATCAGAGGAGTCAGCCAGTGAAATCTGGCTGGAGGCAGGCAGGCGTTTGGAACGCTTGGCCAGGTGATCGTATAGAAATAAACCGATCCTGATCATCCATGCCGGCCTGAGATGGCGATTGTGCGGTAGCACAAAACGCATTGGGTGAACGATATGCGGGGCATTGGAAAGCAGCACCTCGCGTTCAGCCAGCGCTTCGCGAACCAGACGGAATTCGTAGTGTTCGAGATACCTTAGGCCACCGTGAATCAGTTTGCTGCTGGCCGAAGAGGTGGCCCCGGCCAAATCCTGTTTTTCGCAAAGCAATACTTTTAGGCCCCGACCGGCAGCATCCCGGGCTATGCCTGTACCATTGATGCCGCCTCCGATAACCAGAATATCTACACTTTCGGCATGCTGTGCCACGGTTGGGTTCATTGCAATCCTTATTCAGGTAAGCTTTGCAATGAGGCCGGTTCAGGCCTTATTGCTCATCGTTTAAAAGAATACGTTTTTTCAGGTCGGCCAGTGATTTATACAGGCTTCTGCTGCTGGTTGGAGACAGGCCGTCAAACATTTGCTCCAGCCATTTTCCCTGTGCTTTCGCCATTTTGGTGTATTGCCTTTTTCCTTTGGGGGTGAGCTTGATGAATGTGCTGCGACGGTCATCTTTATTGACGATGCGTACAATCAGGTCTTCTTTTTCAAGCTGACTGGTAATGGCGGTAATGTTACCGTTACTGACCATTAAGCGCTCGGAAAGATCACCCATTTTCATGCCTTTGGGCTCTTGTGCCAATTGCGCCATTAAGTCAAACCGGGGCAAGGTGGTTTCAAATTCAATGCGCAGATAACTGCGGATCCGGTTTTCAATCAGATTGCTGCAGGTTAACAGGCGTAACCATAATTTCAGTTCCTGGTTGTCGGATTCTGTTGCGCGTGTTTCCAGATCGTTTTGATTTTGCATAGTGCCTCCTGGTGGAGAAGGTAAGAGTGAAGTATTGACTATCTTGCTTTAAGATTGATCAAACCATATTGTTATTTTAAACCTGTCTTACTGATTATAAAGCAAATAAAATTGAACTATAAAATAAATTATTCAAAGTTAAATCAAGAGGGCCGGTTTTTCGCCAGAAAAAGGGTGTAAACGTGCTGCTTGCCTGTGTATTTGTTTTATATGTATCTTAATATTTCATTTTGCTGTGATGAGTGTATTATAAGTACTTCATACACTATGATTACGCCAGAAAACAGGCTTTGGTTTTGTTACAATCTCACGGGCCACACAAATTAAATATATTCTCTTCATACTATGGGTAAAATACATTCTTTTCGTCGCTATTACGGTTTTCTGTTTTAGTGATTACATTTGTCCGGATCATACGTTATGAATTCATCAGCAGAACAAACTACATTAGCCCAGCCCGTATTTGAAATTTCACCCGTTTCGGAAATTGTTAATGAACTCAGAATGGGGCGGATGGTCATTCTGGTCGATGAAGAAGACAGGGAAAATGAAGGCGATTTGGTAATGGCCGCCGAATTTATTACGCCTGAAGCCATTAACTTCATGGTAACCCATGCCAGGGGCCTGGTCTGTTTAACCTTAACCGAAGAACGTTGCCAGCAGCTTGATTTGCCTTTAATGGCCAATAAAAACGGCACCAGCTTTGGTACCAACTTTACCGTTTCCATTGAAGCTGCCGAAGGGGTAACTACCGGTATCTCTGCCGCTGATCGTGCCCATACCATTAAAGTGGCCGTAGCCAAAGATGCCAAACCGTCAGACCTGGTTAATCCGGGGCATATTTTCCCGGTCAAGGCCGTGCCGGGTGGTGTGCTGATTCGTGCCGGTCATACTGAAGCGGGCTGTGATTTAACCGCCATGGCGGGTTTAACGCCCGCTGCCGTTATTTGTGAAATCCTGAAGGCCGATGGCACCATGGCCCGTTTGCCCGACTTAATGGTTTTTGCGCGTGAACATGGCCTGAAAATCGGTACGATTGCCGATCTTATCCAGTATCGCAGTGAGCATGAATCCATGATTCAGCGCCTGGGCGAGAAAAACCTCAAAACGCCGTGGGGGCAGTTTCGCGCCGTTGCTTATCAAGATAAAACATCGGGTGCACCGCATATCGCACTGGTGCATGGCCAGATTGACCCGGCAAAAGAAGTGTTGGTGCGTGTGCACGAACCGCTTTCCGTACTTGACTTACTCAATATGGAAGAAAGCAAACACAGCTGGGGGGTTTCCGAGGCCCTGAAAGCTATTTCCGCTGCTGAAAGCGGTGTGCTGGTATTGCTCAATTGCCAGGGTTCCACCCCATCTTTGCTCAAAGAATTGTCGCAGTGGGGCGCGGAAGATACAGATTCCACCAGAAAAGAACGTTATGATTTGCTCACGTATGGTATTGGCGCACAAATATTACGTGATTTGAATGTTGAAACCATGCGTTTATTGGCAGTTCCACGTAAAATGCCAAGCATGGCTGGTTTCTCGCTAACCGTAACCGGTTACGACTCAGCACCTAAATGAATTAGCACACTCACTCTCAATTATAGGAAACGTTATGAAACCTTATACCTTGGCACCTGATCTGAATGGTGAAGACCTGCATATTGGTATTGTATGTGCCAGATTCACAGAAGAAATCACTTTTGCAGAGCTGGAGGCTTGTCTGGCCGAGCTCAGTGAGTTGGGCGTTGATGAAAGAGATGTCATGGTAGTGACCGTTCCTGGCGCGCTGGAAGTAGGACTGACGCTGGCTCAAATGGCTGATACCTATGAATTTGACGCCCTGATTGCATTGGGTGCCGTCATTCGCGGCGAAACCTACCATTTTGAAATTGTGAGCAATGAAAGTGCGGCTGCCATTACACGGGTCTCACTGGATACCAATATCCCTATTGCCAATGGTATTCTTACCACGGAAAATGATGAGCAGGCCCAGGCCAGGGCAGCCCAGAAAGGTAAAGACTGCGCCCAGGTTGCGGTTGAAATGGCCAATCTGTCTGCGGCACTGGTGCCAGAGCCGGAAGATGAAGATGATTACGACGATGAAGACGATGATCGTGAAGAAGACGATTACGCAGATAATGATAAATAGGATAGCGAGTGTCAGATAAAAATAAAGTGAATAATCGAAGTGCCCGCCGCCGTGCGCGTGAATTTGCCCTGCAGGGCATTTACGCGTGGCTGATCAGTGGTGATAAGGATCTGCGCGAGGCGGGCGCCATTGATGCGCATATTCAGGAAGATAAAGAGTTCGGTGATGCCGATGTGCTATGGTTTAAAACACTTTTACATGGTGTTTTTGCCGAGGCACCCATGCTGCGTGAGCAGTTTACGCCCTATATCGACCGTCCTCTTGAAGAGCTGTCTCCCATTGAACACGGTATTTTGCTCATCGGGAGCTATGAACTCATCAAGCACGTTGAGGTGCCCTATAAAGTGGCCATCAACGAGGCAGTAGAGCTGGCCAAAGAGTTTGGCGGCACCGATGGCTTCAAGTTTGTAAACGGTGTGCTTGATAAACTGGCGGCGCAGGTTCGTTCCACCGAAGTGAATGCGGGCCGTTAATCGTGTATGTCTGGTGAATTTGATCTTATCAGGCAATATTTTACCCGTAAAACGCCTGCGGTAAGCGTAGGCGTTGGCGATGACTGTGCCGTGTTTAATGTGCCCGCAGGTACACAACTGGCAACCAGCACCGATTTGCTGCTTGAAGGGCGGCATTTTTTTTCTGATGTGAGTCCGTATGCCCTTGGGCACAAGGCCCTGGCAGTCAATCTGTCAGATCTGGCAGCCATGGGGGCAAAACCGGCCGGGTGTTTATTGGGTATTGGTCTGCCAGAGCTTGATAACAAGTGGCTGGAAGCTTTTTCAGCCGGCTTTTATGATCTGGCAAACAAGCATGCCTGTCCGCTTATTGGGGGTGATACCACCCGCAGTGAGCAGGGTATTGTTATCAGTGTTACCGTATTCGGCTCGGTAACACCCCCATTGTTAACGCGCTCCAGTGCCAAAGAAAATGATGATATCTGGGTGTCGGGTAACCTGGGGGCCGCTGATGTCGCACTTTCCCTTCTAATGCGTCTTAACCGTGGCCAGGTCCTGGACAAAGCGGAAACAGCACTGCTGGAAAAAACACGCTCTTGCCTGGAAACACCCATACCTCGGGTCGAGTTGGGAATGTCCCTGCATAATCTGGCGCATGCCGTGATTGATATTTCAGATGGCCTGTTGCAAGATCTGGGGCATATTCTCAAGGCCAGTGCCAAAGGGGCGGTTTTATATGCCAGTCAGTTACCTGTCAATCCGTTTATAGCAGGGCTGGATCAAGAGGCTGTCCTGAAGGCGGTGCTGGGTGGTGGTGATGTTTATGAGTTATGCTTTACGGCTCCGCCAGCGGTACGCGACCGTATTCTGCAAAAAGGCAGTGAGTTGGGTATCCCTGTAAGCAGGGTTGGCTCCATTACGGCAGAAACCGGCCTTAAAGTGCTGAACGAAGATTTAATTGAAATTCATAATCTGCCCTATGGCTTTGATCATTTCCGTTAATATACCTAATGTTGTTTCTTCTTATTAAAAAGAATAGTATCTAATGGATCAAAGTACTCCTAAACAATCGGTGTTTCGACGCCGCTCATTGAATAAGAAAAATCCTCAGAGCTGGCCCACTTTTTCCTGGGTGACGGGCAATATTCATCGTTTCTGTGCCTTTGGCCTGGGTTCCGGTTTATTACGTCCGGCCTCAGGAACCTGGGGAACATTGCTGGCCTGGTTGTTATGGTGGCCCCTGCAACAGGTGTTCTCCAATGAGTTGTTAATGGGGTTGTTTCTGCTGTTTGCTTTTGTCTATGGGAGCTATTGCTGTCATTACACGGCTAAAGAATTAAGAACAGATGATCATGGCGGTATCGTATGGGACGAGTTCGTCGCTTTCTGGCTGGTGCTTTTTTTAATTGCGCCCATGAGCCTGGTGTGGCAATTGATTGCTTTTGTTCTATTTCGTTTCTTTGATATTGTCAAACCGCCGCCTATCCGTTATTTTGATGAACGGATCAAAAACGGTTTCGGCGTGATGTGGGATGACCTGATTGCATCGGCATATACACTGTTTGTTATTGCAATTTTAATGCGTTTGTTTGGTACCTGAGCCGTTAAAATAAAGCCTGAAACCCGGATATAAAAGGATGGAAGAAAATATGTCAGCGTATTCAGAACAGGAATTGGCCGCAGCAGCCCACCTGGGTGAAGTATTAAAACAAAAAGGCTGGTTGTTGGGTACGGCCGAGTCATGTACGGGTGGTTTGCTGGCGGGTGCCATTACCTCTGTGTCAGGCTCCAGCGAATGGTTTGACCGGGGTTTTGTAACCTATACCAATGAATCCAAGGTTGAAGAGCTTGATGTCAATACGGCTGCCCTGGAAAAATTTGGTGCCGTCAGTGAGCAGGTTGCCATAGAAATGGCTGAAGGGGTGCTGAACAAGGTGCTTACCGCGACATGTGCAATTAGTACAACCGGCATTGCCGGCCCAACCGGGGCCACCGAAGGTAAGCCGGTTGGCATGGTTTGTTTTGCCGTTGCCTATCGTAAACTGGAAGGCATTGTTACCTTGCCGTTTACCAAACATTTTGATGGCAACAGAACGCAGGTACGGCAGGCTGCCGTATTGTTTGCCTTGGAAGCCGCCAGCAAAATCCTGCTTGAAAACTAGCCGGTTCCCGCAGACGTTGTCTCAATAAAAACGGGCAGTATGTGCTAACTGTACATACTGCCCGTTTATGCGTTATTTAACCCGCTGTGTGAATATACCGCTTTGTTTAGCCTTTGCTGCGGGCCGCGTTAATATTATCGCGGGTTTGTTTGGCAACGGCAGCAGCGGCTTCTTGCCAGTCTTCATCGCAACTGGCATATAAAATGGCACGGGAAGAGTTAATCATCATGCCGGTTGACTGGGCGTTTTGCCCCGCTTTTACCGTACTGTTAATATCACCCCCCTGGGCGCCAATGCCGGGCACCAGCAAGGGTAAGCTGTCGCCCACACGTTCACGGACTTTTTTCAGTTCTTCAGGGAAGGTGGCACCAACCACCAGGCCGCACTGGCCATCACGGTTCCATTTTTCGGCTACCAGGCTGGCAACGTGCAGGTATAAAGGCTCACCGCCTGCCGATTCAAAAAATTGTAAATCAGAGCCGCCAGGATTAGAGGTGCGGCAAAGAATGATAATGCCTTTTTTCTGCCAGGCCAGATAGGGTTCAATGGAATCAAACCCCATATATGGATTGACCGTGACGGCATCTGCCTGGTAGCGCTTATAGGCTTCTTTGGCATAGTGTTCGGCAGTGGTGCCGATATCCCCCCGTTTGGAGTCCATAACGATGGGCAAATGCGGATAGGTGCTGTGAATATAGGCACATAAGGCCGCCAGCTGGTCTTCTGCGCCTTCGGAGGCGAAGTAGGCGATTTGTGGTTTAAAACCGCAAACAAAAGGGGCGGTGGCGTCAACAATCCCTTTACAGAAATCAAAAATAGCCTGTTTGCTTTCTTTAAGGCAAGGAGGGAAGCGGTTAGGGTCCGGGTCCAGTCCAACCATTAGTAAAGAGTTGCTGTTTTGCCAGGCGGCTTCCAGTTTTTCGGTAAAAGTCATACTAAATCAGATAAATGGGTTGATTGCTGCGATGGCAATCAAGACAATAAAAATACAAACCTTAGCGTTTTTTTATTAGCTAAATGATGATAGGCATAAAGTTTGCCATGCGTAATGCGTTATACAGTACAGATGATATTGTAGAGCAACTTGCCGTCCAGGCCCTTCAATCTGGCGCCAACTGGAAAAAATACAAAAAACCCGGGCATATGCCCGGGTTTGTGTGGCTAACGGTAAAGGGAGAATTACCGTTTAACTTTAAAAGACAGATTAGAATCCGCCCATGCCACCCATACCGCCCATGCCACCCATGTCAGGCATTGCAGGAGCTGGTTTGTCTTCAGCGATTTCGCAAATGGCGGCTTCTGTTGTCAGCAGCAGGCTGGCAACTGAGGCTGCATTTTGCAGTGCTGTGCGGGTAACTTTGGTTGGGTCCAGAACACCTTGCTCAACCAGGTCACCGTACTCGTCGGTGGCTGCGTTATAACCGTAGTTGCCACTACCGTTGGCAACATTGTTTACAACAACGCTAGGCTCTTCGCCGGCGTTGGCAACGATGGTGCGCAATGGTGCTTCGATGGCACGCAGGATCAGTTTGATACCTGCGTCCTGGTCAGAGTTGGCGCCTTTCAGGTCAATGATTGCTTTTTTGGCACGAATCAGGGCTACGCCACCGCCAGGAACAATACCTTCTTCAACCGCAGCGCGAGTTGCATGCAGGGCATCTTCAACACGTGCTTTTTTCTCTTTCATTTCAACTTCGGTAGCAGCACCTACACGGATAACGGCAACACCGCCAGCCAGTTTGGCAACGCGTTCTTGCAGTTTTTCACGATCGTAGTCAGAAGTGGCTTCTTCGATTTGTGTGCGGATTTGTTTAACGCGTGCTTCGATGTTTGCGCTAACGCCGGCACCGTCGATGATGGTGGTGTTTTCTTTGCCAACTTCAATGCGTTTGGCCTGGCCAAGATCTTCGATAGTTGCTTTTTCAAGAGACATGCCTGTTTCTTCAGAGATAACAGTACCGCCTGTCAGGATAGCGATATCTTCCAGCATGGCTTTGCGACGGTCGCCGAAACCAGGTGCTTTAACAGCGGTTGTTTTCAGAATGCCACGGATGTTGTTGACAACCAGTGTAGCCAATGCTTCACCTTCAACGTCTTCAGCGATGATCAGCAGAGGACGGCTTGATTTGGCAACTTGTTCCAGTACGGGCAGCAGGTCACGGATGTTGCTGATTTTTTTGTCGAAGATCAGGATGTATGGATCTTCAAGGGCAGCAACCTGTTTTTCCTGGTTGTTGATAAAGTAAGGAGACAGGTAACCACGGTCGAATTGCATACCTTCAACAACGTCAAGTTCGTTGTCCAGTGATTTGCCGTCTTCAACAGTGATAACGCCTTCTTTACCTACTTTGTCCATTGCGTTGGCAATGATGTCACCGATAGAAGAATCGCTGTTGGCAGAGATGGAACCAACCTGGGCGATTTCTTTGCTGGTGGTGCAAGGCTTGGACAGTTTTTTCAGCTCATCGATAGCAGCGGCAACCGCTTTGTCGATACCGCGTTTCAGGTCCATTGGGTTGATGCCGGCGGCAACGTATTTCAGGCCTTCTTCAACAACAGCCTGGGCCAATACGGTCGCGGTAGTGGTACCGTCACCGGCGTTGTCGGAAGTTTTGGAAGCAACTTCTTTAACCAGCTGTGCACCGATGTTTTCAAATTTGTCTTTCAGTTCGATTTCTTTGGCAACGGAAACACCGTCTTTGGTAACGGTAGGGGCACCGAAAGAGCGCTCCAGAACCACGTTACGGCCTTTAGGGCCCAATGTTGTTTTAACAGCGTTTGCCAGAGTGTTTACACCACGTACGATGCGTACACGTGCATCGTCACCAAATAATACTTGCTTTGCAGCCATTATAAATTCCTTGATTATGTTTGAATGCCACCGCTTTCAGGTGGCGGAAATATGCGTTTGAGTTTAAGCGCTAGCTTAA
>JAAYHN010000013.1 GCA_012735395.1 Alcaligenaceae bacterium
AGTATTCTATGCAGTGTAACGGTCTCTGTCCTGCTGAAAGTCGCCCGCCAGAACGGTGTTGATATCAAGCAGGCCATTGCCTTCAACTATGTTACCGCCATCACTTTATGCTGGTTCATACTGCAACCCGACTTTGCCGCCAGCAAGACGCAGAACCTGCCCTGGTTATTATTTGCCATTCTGGGTGTTTTACTGCCAACCATTTTCATTGCCATGTTCAAGGCAGTAGAATTTGCCGGTATTGTGCGTGCCGATGCCGCCCAAAGGCTCTCACTTTTCCTGCCCATCCTGGCCTCATTCACACTATTTGGTGAAGCCCTTTCAACATCAAGGGGCGTAAGCCTGGCCATTGCTTTTATTGCCCTGTTTTGCCTGCTCTGGAAACCCGCTTCCACCAGCACAAGCACACAAACACGCAGTGGCGCCCTATTCCTGCTGCTGGTCTGGATTGGCTATGGCGTGATTGATATTCTTTTCAAGCAAATGGCAAAAACAGGCACCTCGTTTCCGGCCGGACTGTTTATTGCCTTTGCGCTGGCCGGCCTGATGATGTTTGCCTATTTGTTTGCCGGCAAAGCCCGGTGGAACCTGCGCAACGCCATTGGCGGCCTTATTCTGGGCAGCTTTAATTTTGGCAATATCCTTTTTTATATCAAGGCGCACCAGCATTTCAGCCAGAACCCCACATTGGTTTTCACCACCATGAATATTGGTGTCATCAGCCTGGGAACCCTGATTGGCGCACTGGTTTTTAAAGAAAAAATCAGCCTGGTCAATGCAGCGGGTATTGTACTGGCCATTGTGGCGGTACTTTGCCTGTATTACTGGGTTATTGCCTAGCCACTTCAGTTAAACGGCCCTGACCAGATCAGGGTCACCATCTTCCACGTCGCTTTTCCCTTGCCCGTCATTATCTGGCCCGGACGGGTACGAGGCCATCTCATTCACGGCAGCAGGATTTTCGCTCAAACCCGTTTCAGCTGCCTGCACCAGGCTTTCTTCGGCAGCAAAGTCATCGGGCAATTTTTCTTCAGCCAGCTTTTCGGCTGCCAACCGTTCTTCCTCCTGCCTTTCCTGTTCCAGTCTTTCCTGTTCCCGCTTTTCCTGTTCAAGCCTCTCCTGCTCAAGCCTTTCTTCTTCCTCATCGGCTTTCAACTGCTCCATGACCTTATCCATTTGCTCACTGTCTGCCGAAATATCAATGCTGCGATCAATACGCGGATCAAGATCAATCACGGCGGGTGCTGGCTGGACATCAATAGGCATGGGCACAAAGGCCTCTTGTGGCACACGGTATTTGCCACTGACTTTCTGGCGGCTGATAAAAGCGGTCAGGACAAATGCACAGACCGAGGTAAAGATATAAAACATCTGCGGCCCGCCTCCATCCATCAATTTGCCGGCCACTACCGGCCCCAAGGCGGCCCCCACGCCATACACCATCAATAATACCCCGCTTAACCCCACCCGCATGGTTGGCTCAACGTGATCATTGGCAAACGCAGTTGCCAATGGGTAAATCGTAAACTGCAAAATGCCAATAAAAGCCACCAGCACCAGAAACAGGGAAAAAGGGATCTCCCAATAACCATACAGGGGAATAGTGAAAATACCCAATAGAAGCACATTAATGCCAATCAGCTTGACCCGGTCAATACGGTCGGAAAGCCAGCCAATTGGCCACTGGAATAATAAACCGGCAATCACGCAAACCGACAGGAACAACGCAACCTGACTGGTATCCATACCCTGTTTTACCCCATACACAGGAGCCAGACTATAGAAAGTACCGGTAATACAGCCAGCCACAAACAGGATGAACATGGAAATGGGCACCAGCCTGATAAACACCTGCAGCTTGATGGGCGCATGTGACTGAATCACCGGGTGCACCCGACGAGTCATGGCCACCGGAATAAGGCAAAGTGCGGTTGCAATCGCCACAACACTGAGCGGTGTATGATCCAGCACCGGAAAAACCGAAACAGAGGCCTGCCCAAGCACCAGCCCCAAACTGGACATAATCATGTAAAAGGAAAATATACTGCCGCGCGTATGTGATTCAGACTGTTCATTGAGCCAGCTTTCAAGAACCATATATTGGGTAACCATAGCCATACCCACAATAAACCGGAATGCCAGCCACGCCCGGATATCGGGCACAATGGTTTGCAGCAAAACCATGACCGTCACGATGGCTGCTGAAATGGCGTAAGCACGGATATGCCCGGTATAAACAATCAGTTTATTGCCGGTACGGGCGCCCATTACCAGGCCGCCATAATAAGCTGCCATTAACAGCCCCACCCACACCTCACTTACACTATTCTGGGTAAGGTATAAAGCAATGAAGGTATTGTAAAGACCGGTTCCGAGCGACAGAAAGAGAATTGCAGCATACAAAGAAAGAAATGATAAAAAAAGAGTCACCATACTCAGACACCCGAAAGCTGCAATCCGAAAAAACAAAAAGCTCCCTGAACCTGACAGAGAGCCTGAAAACGAAAGGTTTATCCTAATTGGGATAACAATGTTTTGGCATCACTGACCGCAAAAGCCCCGCCTTCCTCAAGGTTCAGAATGCTTACCACGCCATTATCAATAACGGCAGAGTAACGACGGGAACGAACCCCCAGGCCTTTAGCCACCAGGTCAAGCTCCAGACCCAAAGCCTTCGTCCAGGTTGCAGAACCATCGGCCAGCATGCGAACCTTATCCTGTGTATTCTGCTCACGTCCCCACGCCCCCATGACAAAGGCGTCATTCACCGCAACACACCAGATTTCATCAATGCCTTTGGCTTTCAGCTGGCTGGCCAGTTCTACATATCCGGGAAGGTGCTGGGCCGAGCAAGTAGGCGTAAAGGCACCGGGCACCGCAAACAGGGCTATTTTCTTGCCTTTGACCAGTTCAGACACTTTAAATGCATTAGGACCCAAAGAGCAGCCTTCTGATGCCGTTTCTATAAACTCGGTCAACGTGCCATCGGGAATGCTATCGCCAATTTTGATACTCATGATTTTTCCTTGAAAACAGGCCTGCAATGACAGGCAAAATAAATCAGTCTAAAAAGCAAGTGTATCACCACGACAAGATAAAAAGAATACGCAAAAAAAAAGAACCGTTTTGCCTCTGTAAGCAGAAGCAAAACGGTTTTATTATTTTACAAAATTGACTGGCAGGCTATGACCGCAATTAACTATGGTCTTTAACGCGATAAACCAGAACCGAAGTAGATGCCAGGGACAATACCTTGATAGTGACACTGCCCAGCAACAAGCGGGACAAACCGCTACGGCCATGGCTGGCGATATAAATAAGATCGCACTGGTTTTCTTTGGCCGCCTCTACGATACCATCTGCCACGCTATAGTTCGAAACGATAATGGAGCTTGCTTTCACACCGGCAGTTTCCGCCCTTTCCAGAACCGGTTTCAGATATTCCTGTGCTTCTTTTTTAGCCGCTTCTTCGTAATCGCCATCGGAAATGGCATAGGAAGCAGCCATGCCATCAAAGCCGATTAAAGTAGAAAAAGGCTGAGTCACATTAATAGTTACAATTTCAGCACCGATTTGACGTGCAAAGCAAATACCTGAGTTGGCTGCCTGTGCAGAGATTTCCGAACCATCAATAGGTAGCAATATTTTTTTATACATAGAATGGGCTCCTTGAAACTAGGATGTTTGTTTAACGGCATTGTACAAATGAGTACAACGTGTTCCGGTACGGCAAAAAGCAAGAATAGGCTTGGGAAGGGAATCCAGATGCTCACGAAACCGGTTGACATCTTCCTGGGTCATGGCCCCACTGACGACAGGCTGATAAACGACAGCCAACCCGGCATCTTCTGCCGCCTTGATGATATCTGCAGAAAGCGGTTGCCCCGCCCCCCCTTCAAGATCAGGACGGTTAATGATAACGCTGTTGAAACCGGCAGCCTTGACTGCCGGCATATCACTGACATCCAATTGGGGGGCTACTGAAAGGGCATCGCTTAATGGTGTGAAAGGGGTAGACATGGATTCCTCTTGAATAATTTAAAAGCCATAAAGATATCGTATATCTTTATCTTTCCGGTTGCATGATTTTATGCTAGTTTATTTGATTGTAAACAATTATTTTCCAATTACGCACCCGAGTTTACCCATGCAAACCGTTTCCTGCCATATCCGGGCGGCCCTTCCTTCCGATATAAATGCAATCCAGTCCATCTATGCCCACCATGTTGCAAATGGCACGTCCACTTTTGAGGAAATCATACCCGACCTCACTGAAATGAACCTGCGCTATGAAAAAGTGGTCAATGCCGGCTTTCCCTGGCTGGTTGCCATCCATAATAATGAAATCGCGGGTTATTGCTATGTTTCAGCGTATCGTCCCCGTATTGCCTACAGGTATACCGTTGAAAACAGCATCTATCTGCGTCATGATATGGGACAAAAAGGGATTGGCAGCCAATTGCTGGCCGCCCTGATCAAAGCATGTGAGCAAGGCCCCTGGCGGCAAATGATCGCGGTTATCGGAGGTACAGACAACCACGCCTCGATCAATTTGCACAAGCGTCACGGGTTTACCTTAACCGGTATTCAACCCAACACCGGCTTCAAGCAAAACCGCTGGATTGACACCGTACTCATGCAACGTGAAATTGGAGAAGGCAGCGCCACACTGCCACAAACCAACTTTTAGGCTAGCGCTCGCCACAGGCAGGTTTTGCCTGAAGCCTTATCGAGGGCATCCAGATAATCCTGGTGGGCCTGCTGTTCAGGCTCACTGGCTTTTATGACAGGCAGGCTGACATTATCCAGGGACGGCAAGCCTGTTGTGGTTTTTTGCCGGTTATTGTCACCCGCTTCATCTATGAGCAAACCAAACTGGCCTCTTGTCATGGCCAGCCATACTTCCGCCAAAAGCTCGGCATCAAGCAAGGCACCATGCAATACCCGGTGCGTATTGGAAATATCAAAACGCTCACACAGGACATCCAGATTATTGCGCTTGCCCGGAAAACGCTCTCGCGCCATGACCAGCGTATCGGTAATAAGAGCGGCAATATCATTCAGCCTGGGCATACCTAGCAAGGCGAATTCAGCGTTAAGGAATTTTGTATCGAAGGGGGCATTATGAATAATAATTTCCGCCCCCTGCAAATAGGTCGCGATTCTATCCGCCTCGTCTTTGAAGCGGTTATGCCCGGCCAGAAAATCGCTGGTCAGGCCATGAACCGCCAAGGCCTCGGGGGAGCTGTCACGGTCGGGGTTAAAATAAATATGCAGATTATTCCCGGTCAATTCCCGGTTGATAACCTCGACACAACCCAGTTCAACAACCCGGTCACCCTGATCGGGGTCAAGGCCGGTGGTTTCCGTATCAAGAATAATCTGACGCATTAATTTACAACCCTTTTATTTATATTTGATTCAACCAATCAGGCCATGCCTGGCACGATTGCCGAGAAACCGGCATCAACGTGAAGTATCTGCCCCGTAATACCTGCCGCCAGCTCTGACAACAGGAATGAAGCGGAATTGCCGACATCTTCAGTCGTAACATTACGACGCAGCGGCGCAAATTTTTCTACGTGGTTAAGAATCACGGAAAAATCTTTGATACCACTGGCCGCCAGGGTTTTAATGGGACCGGCCGAAATGGCATTGGCACGGATTCCCTGTTCGCCCAGCGCGCTGGCCAGGTAACGGACGCTGGCTTCGAGAGAAGCCTTGGCCAGACCCATTGTATTATAGTTGGGAATGGCTTTTTCAGCCCCCAGATAAGTCATGGTCAGGACAGAGCCCTTGCGTGCCTGCAGCAAAGGCAAGGCTGCCCGGACCATGGCAGGAAAACTGTAAGCGGAAATATCGTGTGCAATACGGAAACTCTCACGGCTTATACC
>JAAYHN010000143.1 GCA_012735395.1 Alcaligenaceae bacterium
GGCCCTGGCGCTGGATAAACGGCTGCAGCTTGAAAACCGGACACTGGATGTGCTGGTGCAGGTTAAAACCAGCCATGAAGACAGCAAAACCGGGATGGCAGCGGAAGCGGTGCCCGCATTTTTACAGGAGCTCCGTGCCATGGAAACCCTGAGGGTAAAAGGCTTCATGACGGTCGCCGAGAATATCGAATCAGAAAACCGGGTGCGTGCCTGTTTTAGTGCGCTGCGTCATTTACGCGAGCAATGCCAGGACCAGACCGGCCTGGCGCTGCCCACCTTATCCATGGGCATGAGTGGCGATTTTGAATGGGCGATTGAAGAAGGGTCTACCGAAGTCAGGATTGGTTCGGCCATTTTTGGTGCCCGGGATTACGCCATCACGGGCCATAGTGTTTGAGGCCTTCCAAGTCTATCACGCACACGGCACCATACTCTACCTTCAGTAAACCACTGTTTTCCAGTTTTTTCAGGGCCTGGTTGGCCCTTTGACGCGATACACGGGCCAAATAACCCAATTCTTCCTGGGTTATTTCCATGCGGTTGGTCACCCCGGGGTACAGCCCCGAGTTAAACAGCTCGGCCAGGCAGCGTGCGACACGGGCATCGGCATTAAGCAGGCGGTCATGTTCGGCTTTGCCGACAAAATGCCCGACACGCTCATTGAGCAGGTGCAGCAAATAGCGGTTAAAAGGAATGCTGTTATCCAGCAGCCATTCGAACGTATGAACGGGCAGCTTCATAATGCGGGAATCCCGCAGGGCAATAATATCGTATTTCCGGGGTTCTTTTTTTAGCAGGCTGCCTTCACCTACCCAGCCGCCGGATGGTATCCCGATGAGCCCGGCCACTTTGCCATCGGCGTTGCCTACCGAGATACGGATCAGCCCTTCAATAACACCAATCCAGTGATCGGAAGATTCACCTTTGCGTACAATCATGGTGCCGGATGGATAGTGATGGATCTTGATATCCTGGCGTACCCGGTTCTGGTGTTCGGCAGACAGCAATGAGAACCAGCTTGAAAAATGTGAAGGTAATTCTGTCATAAGGACTTTCCCTAGAAGCGTTCTAAATGTCACCATGGCGACAGTTAGATTACATTTATCAGGCTAACTTTGCAACATATTATAAAAAATATAAATTAATAAATAAAAAATCAACTCCACCTGTTTATTTCCAGTTTGAATTATTCTTTAAGAAATAAAACGGGTCGTTGTACCAAGGACATAATATTCAAGGAGACAACATGGCTGATGCTATGTATGGTGCTGGTTCAGATACGGAACTGAATACTTTTCCGGCCTTGTTGCTGCATCACGCAAAGGTGCGCGCAGGCAAGCCGGCATTGCGGGAAAAAGATCTGGGCATCTGGCAAACACTGAGCTGGGCCGACGTTGCCAGCGAAGTCAGGGTGATTGCGGGCGGTTTGGCCAGGCTGGGCGTGAAAAAACATGAACATGTGGCGGTGGTTGGCGAAAACCGGCCTCGCCTGTATATGACCATGATGGCCGCCCAGTCGTTGGGGGCCATTCCTGTGCCCATGTATCAGGATGCCGTGGCCCAGGAAATGGTTTATGTTTTGCAGGATGCCAGCGTCCGTGTGGTGGTGGTTGAAAACCAGGAGCAGGTTGACAAAATGATCGAGGTCCAGGAGCAGGTACCCGATCTGGCGCATGTGGTGTATGACGATCCACGCGGTTTGCGGCATTACACCGATCCGCTTTTACTGTCATGGGAAAAGCTGCTGGAGCATGGCACGGCATACAATCAGCAGAACCCTGATTTTTATTTCAATGCCATTGCCGCCATTTCCCCGGATGATGCCGCTGCCATGTTTTATACCTCGGGCACCACTGGCAAACCCAAGGGGGTGGTATTAACGCATCACGCCCTGATTGATCGTGCCCGGGTCATCCAGAAACTGGAAAACCTGACCGACAAGGAAGAGGTTCTGGCCTATCTGCCCCCGGCCTGGATCGGCCAGAACATGTTTTCCTATACCCAGCTGCTGGTAACCGGGTTTACCGTTAATCATCCCGAGTCACCAGAGACGGTATCCATTGATATGCATGATATCGGCCCTACCTATTATTTCTCTCCGCCCCGTGTTCTTGAAGACCTGTTAACCCAGGTCATGATCCGTATGGAAGATGCCGGTAAATTCAAGCAAAAACTGTTCCGCTCATGTATGGCCCTGGCCAAACGGGTAGGGGGACGCATTCTTGATAAAGAGCAGGTCAGTTCCTGGGACTGGTTCAAGTACCGTGTGGGTGACTGGCTTATTTACGGGCCTTTGCGTAATGCGCTGGGAATGAGCCGGGTACGGGTGGCGTATACCGCCGGTGAGGCGATCGGGCCCGATCTTTTCTCTTTTTACCGCTCAATTGGTATAAATTTAAAGCAATTGTACGGCTCTACCGAAACCTCTGTTTTTGTATGTGTGCAAAGTGACGGCAACGTGCAGGCCGATACGGTTGGCCCACCGGTTGATGGCGTTGAACTGCGTATTGCCGATAATGGAGAAGTGCAGATTAAAAGCCCGGGCCTGTTCAAAGAGTATTATAAAAACCCCGAATCTACCAAAGAGTCTTTTACCGAAGATGGCTGGTTCCATACGGGAGATGCGGGCGTTATTGATGCCAATGGCCAGCTCAAGATTATTGACCGGGCCAAGGATGTTGGCCGGCTCAGTGATGGCCGTATGTTTGCGCCCAAATATGTTGAGAACAAACTCAAGTTCTTCCCTTATATCAAAGAAGCGGTGGCCTTCGGGGCCAATATGGATTACGTGTGCGCCTTTATCAATATTGATCTTGAGGCGGTGGCCAACTGGGCCGAAAGAAGGGGGCTGGCGTATGCCGGTTACACCGATCTGGCCTCAAAACCCGAGGTGTACGAGCTGATTGCCGATTGTATTAACCAGGTCAATGTTGATGTGGCCGTTGATGAGCAGCTGTCGGGCTTGCAAATTCACCGTTTCCTGATTTTGCATAAAGAGCTTGACCCTGATGATGGCGAGCTTACCCGCACACGCAAAGTGCGCAGGGCGTTTATTGCCGATAAATACAAGGTGCTTATTGATGCCTTGTTTGAAGGAAAAACAAACCAGTTTATTGAAACTGAGGTCAAGTTTGAAGATGGGCGTACCGGAAAGATTTCAGCCGACCTGAAGATTGCCCGGAATAAAGTGGTCAATACAGAAATGAAGAAGGCTGCCTGATGATGAGTGAAAGAGAGAAGCAGATTGGCGACGTGGTGCTGGATATGCAGGGTATTTCCCTGTCTTTCGGGGGCGTCAAGGCCTTAACCAATATTTCCTTTAATGTTAAAGAACATGAAATACGGGCGATTATCGGCCCCAATGGTGCCGGTAAAAGTTCAATGCTGAACGTGATTAACGGGGTTTATGTGCCACAGGAGGGGGGCATACAGTTTGCCGGTACCCACTTTAACCGCATGACGCCCCGCCGGGCAGCCGAAATGGGCATTGCCCGTACTTTCCAGAACCTGGCCCTGTTCAAGGGGATGAGTGTCCTGGATAACATCATGACCGGCCGTAACCTGCGTATGAAAAGCGGTTTGCTGTCACAGGCATTCCGGATTTTCGGGGCCGAACAGGAAGAAATCCGGCACCGTGAGTTTGTGGAAAACATCATTGATTTTCTGGAAATCCAGGCGTATCGCAAAACCCCGGTAGGTCGCCTGCCTTATGGTTTGCAAAAGCGGGTGGATCTGGGGCGTGCTCTGGCCATGGAGCCGCGCATGCTGCTGCTTGACGAGCCCATGGCGGGCATGAATATAGAAGAAAAGCAGGATATGAGTCGCTTCATTCTTGATGTGAATGATGAATATGGCACCACGATTGTCCTGATTGAGCATGACATGGGCGTGGTGATGGATATTTCCGACCGGGTGGTGGTGCTGGATTACGGCAAGAAAATTGGTGATGGCACACCTGCCGAGGTTCGTTCAAATGAAGAAGTGATTCGTGCCTATCTGGGCGTAGAGCATTGAGGGCAATATGGGATATTTTCTGGAAACGTTATTTGGTGGCCTGATGAGCGGCATGCTTTATGCGCTGGTCGGGCTGGGTTTTGTACTTATTTTCAAGGCATCGGGCGTGTTCAACTTTGCCCAGGGTGCCATGGTGCTGGTGGCTGCCCTGTCAATGGCCCGGTTTTCCAACTGGTTACCAGAGTGGCTGGGTTTTGAAAGCATGCTGCTGGCCAATATTCTGGCTTTTATTATCAGTGCCGTGTTCATGGTGATTATTGCCTGGCTGGTTGAGCGATTGGTATTACGCCATCTGGTCAACCAGGAAGCCACTACCCTGCTTATGGCTACCCTGGGTATCAGCTATTTTCTGGATGGTTTTGGGCAAACCCTGTTTGGCAGTTCGGTGTATACCATTGATGTTGGCATGCCCAAAGACCCGGCCTTTATTCTGGATAGTCTATTTGAAGGGGGCATACTCATTAACCTGGAAGACCTGACGGCGGCCGGTATTGCTGCGGTTCTGGTGGCGGCCCTGGCCTTTTTCTTTCAGTACACCTCAACCGGCCGTGCTTTAAGGGCGGTGGCCGACGATCACCAGGCGGCCCAATCCATTGGTATTCCACTGAACCGAATCTGGGTCATTGTCTGGACCGTGGCCGGTATTGTGGCACTGGTTGCCGGCATTATCTGGGGTTCCAAATTCGGTGTGCAGTTTACGCTTTCCACCGCAGCCTTGCGTGCCTTGCCTGTGGTTATTCTGGGTGGCCTGACTTCGGTTCCGGGGGCCATTATTGGTGGCCTGATTATCGGGGTCGGTGAAAAAATCTCCGAAGCCTATTTGGGCCCTTATCTGGGGGGCGGTATTGAAATCTGGTTTGCCTATGTGCTTGCATTGGTATTCCTGCTGTTCCGTCCGCAAGGTTTGTTTGGTGAAAAGATTATTGACCGCGTATAGCGGCAAGCGTAAAGGAAGTGCATTATGTTATATCGTGAAAATGGTCAATTCAAGACAACTTACCGGGCCGATCAGCAGATATTCCCTATCCGGCAAGACCGTGTGGTGGTCTTTGCCTTACTGGCATTGGCTCTGCTGGCAGTGCCGGCCTTGGCCAGTGAGTATTTTTTAAGCGGGATTGTCATTCCCTTCCTGATCCTGTCCCTGGCCGCCATTGGCCTGAATATTCTGGTGGGCTATTGCGGCCAGATTTCATTGGGCAGCGGTGCTTTTATGGCGGTAGGCGCTTATGCAGCCTGGAATTTCGGGGTGCGTTTCCCCGATATGCCCCTGATACTGCAAATCCTGCTGGGGGGCTTTTTCTCCATGCTGGTGGGGGTGGTGTTTGGTATTCCCAGCCTGCGTATCCGGGGGCTGTATCTGGCGGTAGCCACACTGGCGGCCCAGTTCTTTGTAGACTGGACCTTCCTGCGGATTCCCTTCTTTACCAACTATTCATCGTCCGGCAGCGTGTCTGTGCCTCCCCTGACCTTCTTTGGTCTGGACGTGCAGACACCGGTGCAGAAATACCTGTTTATATTGATTATGGTGGTGGTGGTTGCCTTGCTGGCCAAAAACCTGGTGCGTAGCGCGATTGGCCGTGAATGGATGGCCATCCGCGATATGGACGTGGCCGCCTCCGTGATTGGTATCCGGCCTATGTATGCCAAGCTTACGGCATTTGCTGTCAGCTCATTCATTATCGGGGTGGCCGGGGTATTGTGGGGTTATATGCATCTGGGTTCATGGGAGCCACTGGCATTTGACCTTAACCGTTCTTTCCAGCTTTTGTTTATGGTCATTATTGGCGGGCTTGGGTCTATTATGGGCAGCTTTTTTGGTGCGGCCTTTATTGTCCTGGTTCCTATCTTGCTTAACCGTATTCCCGACATGCTGGGCATACCCATCGGGGTGGATACCGCAGCCCACATAGAGCATATGGTGTTTGGTGCCCTGATTGTATTTTTCCTGATTGCAGAACCCCATGGTTTGGCAAGATTGTGGAGTATTGCCAAAGAAAAATTGCGGATTTGGCCATTTCCCCATTAATTCCGTCTTAACAAGACACAAGCGGTAAATTCATAAAAAACAGAGTGAATCAATTTCTTCGGAGGAGACCGATA
>JAAYHN010000144.1 GCA_012735395.1 Alcaligenaceae bacterium
AGTACGGCAAAAAAAAGTACGCCAGCCAGTATTTGCAATTTATGAATGGTTTTCATACCTGACCTGTTTGATTGTTTATCTTGCAGCCAGTGTAAGGGGTGTAGATAAACTTGTTAAATACAAATTCCCAATTTAGATATATCTTTATTGTTATTAGCGTGTTGTAGGGGGAACGTGTATCACAGCTGTCAAACATGCAAAAAGCGGATATGGGGCTCTTACCATGGCGCAGGCTTTTGCGCTATGGCAGGCCCCTTGGTTTTACCAGGCTGTAAAGTAAGCGCCCGGAAAGGTTTTTTCTACAAAGGCCTTCACTTCATCAGACTGGTAAGCCTTGATGAAACGGGCAATACGCGGGTCATCTTTATTGTCTTCACGGGCGGCAATAACTACAACCGCAAAATCGGCTTTTTCATCTTCCAGCGCAAGCGTGTCTTTTGCAGGGTCAAGGCCGGCCGGAATGGCGTAGGCCGAGTTGACGGCTGCGGCATCAACATCACTTAAAGAGTGGGGGAGCTGGGCTGCCTCAATTTCAATGAACTTCAGTTTTTTGGGGTTTTCAACAATATCAAACAAAGAGGCGGTGGTGCTAACGCCATCTTTTATCTTGATAAGCTTGGCCGCCTGCAATACCAACAGGGCACGTGCGCCATTGCTGGGATCATTTGGGATGGCAATCGTTGCGTTATCGGGCAACTCATCCAGTTTTTTGTAACGGTTGGAATAAATGCCCATTAACTGCACAACGGCATCGGCAACCGGCACCAGTTTATAACCGCGTGTACTGTTTTGTGCCTGCATGAACGGGCGGTGCTGATAGATATTAACGTCAATATCTTTGGAGTCCAGGGCGGCATTGGGCTGGATAAAATCGCTGAACTCAATTAACTTGACTTCCAGTCCCTGTTTGGCGGCAACCTGCTTTACCACATCACCAATTTGTGCGTGCGGGCCAACGGTCACACCAACACGTAAAGGTTCTTCTTGTGCCATTGCGCCACTTGTGGCTAGCATACCCAATGAAAAGGTGGCGCCAAGCAGTGTTTTTTTCATACGCAGTAAAGAATGGAACAGTGTCATTGATTTAAATCTCTTCGTGAAAATAAAAGTACGGCAATTTCTATATAAAATTTTGCCTGAAAATGGTGGTTCATTATAATAAATCGTTGTTAGGCAAAAAGAAATAATTAATCATATACTTATAATAATAAGAAATATGTATGGTAATAAATTGCATTAAAATGGCTGGAGCATCTAAATAAGCACCGGTTTACGGTGCCAGCCTTAATTATTTTTAATATTATTTATGTCTTTATCTGAATTACACCCTTTTACCCCCGATTTGCTGGCAGATAATTACGCTGCCATTGACCCTGATTTACCATTAAGTGCGGAAGGCCCCATCATTCATGTTGGGGATGGATAGCACGGGGTCCGAAGGACACCCTTTGCTTGCACTCTTTTCTGTTTCAACTATACTAAACCCATGCAACGCCTCCAAGCCTACCGATTCGAACTGATGCCCAATGGCCAACAGCAG
>JAAYHN010000145.1 GCA_012735395.1 Alcaligenaceae bacterium
GCCCCAATATCCAAAGCAGCACAAGATGCACTCGCATCCGTTACCCTGGATGACAAGTACACGCTTGAAAAAGGCCGTGTTTTCATGAGCGGAACACAGGCATTGGTCAGACTGCCCATGCTTCAAAAAAGCAGGGATATGAAAGCAGGCCTTGATACCGGCGGCTTTATCTCCGGCTATCGGGGCTCCCCCCTTGGCAACGTTGATTTATCACTATGGAAAGCCCAAAAACACCTTGATAAATACGGTATTGTATTCCAGCCGGGTGTCAATGAAGAACTGGCAGCCACTTCAGTCTGGGGCTCTCAACAGCTGAACCTGTTTCCCGACGCAAAAAAACAGGGCATATTTTCCATGTGGTATGGCAAAGGCCCCGGCCTGGACCGTTCCATGGACGTTTTCAAACACGCCAATAATGCCGGCACCTCCCAATATGGTGGTGTTCTGCTCATTGCCGGGGATGACCATGCCGCCAAATCTTCAACCGTTGCCTATCAGTCAGAACACGATTTGCAGGCGGCCGGCATTCCGGTCCTGTATCCGGCCAATGTGCAGGAATATCTTGATTTTGGCATTCACGGTTGGGCCATGAGCCGCTACTCCGGCTTATGGGTCAGCATGAAATGCGTAACCGATGTGATTGAATCCAGCTCATCGGTAGACATTGACCCGGACCGTATCAACACTATTATTCCCGGTGATTTTGAAATACCGCCAGGCGGCCTGAACATCCGCTGGCCCGACACGCCGCTTGAGCAGGAAGCCCGCCTGAACAACTACAAATGGTATGCTGCCCTGGCTTATGTCCGCGCCAACAAGCTGGATAAAATCGTCATAGATTCACCCAATGCCTGCTTTGGCATCATGACTGCGGGCAAGGCCTATCTAGATGTGCGCCAGGCGTTAAGCGACCTAGGCCTGGATGAGGAAACCTGTGCCGCCATTGGCATCCGTCTTTACAAAGTGGGCTGTGTCTGGCCACTGGAAGCCCAGGGCGCCCGTCATTTTGCCGAAGGCCTGAGTGAGATTCTGGTGGTGGAAGAAAAACGCCAGATCATGGAATATGCCCTGAAGGAAGAACTGTACAATTGGCGCGATGATGTCCGTCCCGATGTCTATGGCAAATTCGACGCCCGCGATGATGGCGGAGGCGAATGGTCTGTGCCCCGGGGAAAATGGCTACTGCCACCCAACCACGAACTGTCACCGGCCATCATTGCCAAAGCCATTGCCAAACGTCTTGAAAAACACCCGTTGCCCGCAGACGTACACGCCCGCATCAAGGCCCGTATTGCGGTCATTGAAGCCAAGGAAAAAGAAAACCAGCGCCTGTCGGTGGTGGTGGAACGCAAACCCTGGTTCTGTTCGGGCTGTCCGCACAATACCTCCACCCGTGTACCGGAAGGCTCCCGGGCCGTTGCCGGTATTGGCTGTCACTACATGACGATCTGGATGGACCGCTCAACCGACACCTTCTCGCAAATGGGGGGTGAAGGGGTCGCCTGGATTGGCCAGAAAGCTTTTACCAATACCAAACATATCTTTGCCAACCTGGGTGATGGCACCTACTTCCATTCCGGTATTCTGGCCATTCGTGCCGCCATTGCCGCCAAAGCCAACATTACCTACAAAATACTGTATAACGATGCCGTCGCCATGACCGGTGGCCAGCCCATTGACGGCGTGCTAACCGTGCCGCAAATCAATGACCAGCTGGTTGCCGAAGGCATTACCCGGGTGGTCATTGTGACCGACGAGCCTGAAAAATACAAAGGCATCGTGATGCAGAAAAACCCGACCGTTTTTCATCGCGACCAGCTTGATGAGGTTCAAATTACATTGCGTGATACCGAAGGTACCACAGCCCTTATTTATGACCAGACCTGCGCCACAGAAAAACGCCGCCGTCGCAAACGCAACGCTTACCCCGATCCGGCACGCCGCGTCTTCATCAATGAGGCCGTTTGTGAAGGCTGCGGTGATTGCAGTGTCCAGTCCAACTGCCTGTCGGTTGAGCCTCATGAAACCCCAATGGGCGTTAAACGCCGTATTAACCAGTCCAGTTGCAATAAAGATTTTTCCTGTCTGAAAGGTTTTTGCCCAAGCTTTGTGACTGCTGAAGGTGCCCAGGTGCGCAAACCGGTTATCCAGCTGCCCGACATTAACAAAAAAGAAACCGGCATTCCATTACCGCCGGAATTGCCCATCACACGCTCCTGTAATATCCTGGTTCCGGGTGTGGGTGGTACCGGCGTGGTTACCATTGGTGCCCTGCTGGGCATGGCGGCCCACCTTGAAGGCAAAGGCGTCAATGTACTGGACGTGACCGGCCTGGCCCAGAAAGGGGGTGCAGTTGTCAGCCATATCCAGATTGGCAACAAACCTTCCGACCTGCACGCCACACGAATTGGCATGGGAGAAGTTGACCTGATCATTGGTTGCGATGCGATTGTGGCCTCTTCCAAGGAAATCACCTCAAAAACCCAGCAAGGCATTACCTTTGCGGCCATTAACAGTGCCAAAATCCCGACGGCAGAACTGTTCAAAGACCCGAAATGGCGTTATCCCACTGTTTCAACCACCCATGAACTAACCGCCATTCTTGGGGCAGACCACTGTGAATTCCTGGATGCCAATGGCTATGCACTCATGCTGTTGGGCGACGCCATTTATGCCAACCCGCTCTTGATGGGTTACACCTGGCAAAAAGGCAAAATCCCGCTTAAACTGGAAAGTATTCTTCGGGCCATAGAACTCAATGGCGTCGCGGTCCAGAAGAATCTGGATGCCTTTGAATGGGGCCGTTATCTGGCCCATCATGGGGCGCAATCCATTCCCCTTAATGGTCAGGGCAAAGAACAGGGAGTTCTGGTTAACATGCCGGAAAGCCTTGATAAACTGATTGCCCGCTTAAGCAAACATCTGCTGGATTACCAGAACAAGAAATATGCCGAACGCTTTAATACCGCAGTTCAGCAGGTTCGCAACCTGGAGCAGCGTGTCAGTGGCGGACACAGTCACAAACTGACCGAAACAGTGGCCCGCAACCTGGCCAAGTTAATGAGTTATAAAGATGAATATGAAGTTGCCCGCCTGTACGCCGACCCGGCGTTCCTGGACAAACTGCGCCATGAGTTTGAAGGTGAACCCGGTAAAGATTACCAGCTGCACTTCCACCTGGCACCACCGTCTTTCAGTAAAAAAGACAGCCATGGCCATTTAATCAAGCAAAAATGGGGCCCCTGGATGCTGAAAGCGTTCCGCCTGCTCCAGCACTTCAAGGGCTTGCGTGGCACCGGCCTGGATCCATTCGGCAAAACCGAAGAAAGGAAAACCGAAAGACAATTGATCGAAGAATACTTTGATATGCTGAAAAACTTTAACAACAGCCTGAATGAACATAATATGGAGATCGCCATCAAACTGGCTGCCTTGCCTGATGACATTCGTGGTTACGGGCATATCAAGGAAAACAATATTCACAAGGCCAGGGAACAGAAAGAGCGCCTGCTGAAAGATTATGCGGCGGCCTCTTTGGCCAAAGTAGCCTGATCCGGCACCCGGGCTTGGCAGCCCGGGTATTTTATATATAATGGGCAATCAATTCATTTTCTTTTAATTTAAAAACAATTATTCAGGACAAGCATAAGCATGAAAACAAAACCCGTACTTGAGCACGCTGACGTAAAAAAAATACTTGCAGCGGCAGTTGCCCATGCCAACAAACATGAATGGGCCGTCACTATTGCGGTAGTTGATGACGGGGGCCATTTGCTGGGCCTGGAACGTCTTGACGGCGCAGCCCCGCTTTCTGCCCATATTGCCCCCGCCAAAGCCAAAACAGCGGCAGTCAGCCGTCGTGAATCCAAAACCCAGGAAGATGTGATCAATAACGGGCGTTATGCTTTCCTCTCCGTACCCTTGCTGGAAGGCATGCTTGAAGGTGGCGTACCCGTCATTATTAACGGGGAATTTATTGGTGCCGTTGGTGTATCTGGCGTGAAGTCCAGTGAAGACGCTGAAATTGCCAAAGCAGGCATAGACGCCCTGTCACAGCCTTAAGCTGACCTGCCCCCCAAAGCGCGAATGGCAAGACCTGCGCACCCCACCAGCCCTTGCCGGCAAAAGCCCACTATCAGCGGTGAGTTTTTGTAACAAAACCGGA
>JAAYHN010000146.1 GCA_012735395.1 Alcaligenaceae bacterium
ACTGTTTTCACAAAAGAAAGCCCCAGGCCCATGCCCGATATCTTGCTTTCATGGTCGGGAACGCGGTAAAAAGAGCTGAACAGGCGTTCCTGGTTTTCTTTGGAAATGCCAACTCCCTGGTCTTTGATCCGGATTTGCCAGTTATCTTTCTGTCGTATGATAGAACAATGGATGGCGGTATTATCGGCACTGTATTTGAAGGCGTTATCAATCAGATTGATAAAAGCGCGGGACAGGAGCATATGATCGCCCAGAATAAAAGCGATCGGCTCTGCAAAATCGCAGGAAACGTTGATATTGCGTTTTTGCCTGATTCCCCAGTACTCATTCACAATATGTTCCAGCAATTCAACCAGGTCAACCGGTGTCATGTCCAGTTCCATGGACTCGGCTTTCGTGAGTTGCAGGAAGTCTTCAACCAGCTTGATGGTGCGCCCTGAAAGATCATTAATACGCTGCAGGATCTCTTCTGCAGGCAAGGCGGTTTGCGGGTTTTTCTGCAGCTCGATGAGTGCCTGGATTGCGCTTTGCGGTGCCCGCATGTCATGGGACAGGAAACGGAGTGTGTTTTCCCGTTTTCTTTCCGCTTCACGAATGGGGCTGATATCATGGACAGTCAATATATAACCGATATGATTGCCGGCAGCGGAATAGGTGTTAACGTATTTCACCAGTAAATCCTGGTTGATGCGGTCTTTGGTTTCCACCCCATTGTCCCTGAGTATTTTCAGCAGCTCTGATTGGGGTTCAGCCGGTGTGTTGATTTTCAGGATATTTTCAAGCACTTCGGCACGTTGTCCGTCATCAGGCATAATGACTTCCAGAAAACTGGCCAAATCCTGATTTTTATACGGCAGGCCAGCCCCCGCTTTTTGCAGGTATTTGCTGGTGGTTTCCGTGGTGAATTGCAGCTTGTGATTGATATCAAAAACGGCAGTGGCATCAGGCATCTGGTTAATATTATCCATAATGAACTGACGCATGTTCCTGACTTGTGTCAGGATGCCGCGCAGATCGGCAAAACGCTGGTTGATTGACTGGTTATAGGTGATTCCCTGGGTTTTGAATATTTCAGACTTGAATATAAAAGCTTCTTCCTTGTTTACCTTGGCGATTTCACGGCTCATTTGATACAGGGCAACTTCCTGTGTACGCCAACTCCAGAGCGGATAGGCAATGATGATTCCCAGTATCGAGGGCAATGGTGAAGACCATAAATTGAAGCGGTATAAAATAAAACCATGTGTTAACAGTATGGCAACAGTAAGCAGGATGCTGAGTGCGAGATTACTGCGCGGTGAAGAGTTTTTCAGGAAAGTGCATAAAACCAGGATAGGCAGCAGGTTTAGTGACAGCGAAAACACAAGGCTTGCATTCTGGATCCATTTTTCTTCAAGTGAAGCCTGCAGCATATTGGCCAGAATTTCCACGCCAGACATGTTAAGGCTGTCAGAGGTGGTTGGGGTTGGATATTGGTCACCGAGACCAGTGCCCCATGCGCCAATAAATACATATTTGTTGTTGAAGAAAGTACCGGGAATGCGTTGGCTCAGGACATCAGTATATGACAGTATCTGAAAATGGTTGGCCGGGCCGGCAAAGGGAATACCGAGCTTTTGATTGCCACCCAGTGCCATGGCTTGCCTGGCCAGTGTCTGGTTGCCGGCTGCTTCCAGCATGGCAACACTTAAATGCCGGGCGCTGTGCCCGTTTTGCCGGTGTTGCAGGTCAGCATACCTGATCAGTCCGTCAGCCTCGATATTGATATTGATAAACCCCAGCCCATGTGCCGCTTTGACGAAATCGGGTTCGGGGTTGTTGGATTGTTTTTTTTCGGTGCCCGATAAAAAGTTGGCCAATACCACCCGTTGGTGGTTTTTAATGGCGTTTGCAAAAACTTCATTTTCCTGCGCCAGCTCTGGCACGGTTCCTATAAAGGAAATATCGAAGGCAACGGCTTTGGCTTCTTGCAGGAAACCAAGCAAACGGGCATGAACTGAACGCCTCCAGGGCCAGGCACCTATTTCTTCCAGGCTTTTGTCATCAATCGCTATTACTACAATTTTGTCGGAAGCGGGTCTGTCCTGGGTCAACCTGATGGTAAGGTCATAGATGCGGGCATCCAGGCGGGGGAAAAACTGCCAAATGGATAGCAGTACGGTGATTGCTAAAACGAAGAAACAAACCAGAACCCATTCCCGCTTATAACGCTTTTCAGTCAGTTTCATG
>JAAYHN010000147.1 GCA_012735395.1 Alcaligenaceae bacterium
CGAAGGGGTCAACAATGAGTCAAATTGAAGTTAAAGTACCCAATATCGGTGATTTCGACAGTGTTGAAATCATTGAGATTCTGGTTGCTCCCGGTGATGAGGTTGCTGAAGAGCAAAGTCTTATTACTGTTGAATCAGACAAGGCCTCCATGGAAATTCCTTCGTCTGTCTCTGGCAAGGTTATAGCGCTTCAGGTAAAACTGGGTGACAAGGTCTCGGAAGGCAGTGTCATCCTGACCCTGGAAAGCAGTGGGGCGGCCAAGGCCGAACCGGCAGCTGCCGCACCTGCCGCTGCCAAGGCCGAGCCTGTTGCGGCAAGCGCTGTGCCTCAGGCTGCTGTTACAGCGGCATCTGTTCCTGATAATGCCTATGATGTTCTGGTGCTGGGTGCCGGCCCTGGCGGCTATTCAGCCGCTTTCCGCGCCGCCGATCTTGGCCTGAAAGTGGTATTGGTTGAACGCTACTCTACATTGGGCGGGGTTTGCCTGAATGTGGGTTGTATTCCCTCCAAGGCACTGCTGCATAATGTTGCCGTACTGGAAGAGGCCAAGCATCTTGCCGCCAATGGTATTTCATTTGGTGAGCCGGTGATTGACCTTGATAAACTGCGTGCTTATAAAGACAGCGTGATTGCCAAGCTTACCGGTGGTCTTGCCGGAATGGCCAAAGCCAGGAAAGTAACAGTGGTAACCGGTGTTGGTGAGTTCACCGACAGCCATCACCTTTCCGTGACCAAGGCAGATGGCAGCAGTGAAGTGCTTGCCTTCAAAAATGCCATCATTGCAGCAGGTAGCCAGTCAGTCAAATTGCCATTCTTTCCGGAAGATGACCGTATCGTTGACTCTACCGGTGCATTATTGCTGAAATCCATTCCCAAAAAAATGCTTATTGTGGGTGGCGGCATTATTGGCCTGGAAATGGGCACGGTTTATTCTGCACTGGGTTCCCGTCTTGATGTAGTTGAAATGCAAGACGGCTTAATGCAGGGAGCCGACCGCGATCTGGTTAAGGTCTGGCAAAAAATGAATGCCGGCCGCTTTGACAACGTCATGCTCAAAACGAAAACGGTTGGCGCAGAAGCCAAAGAAGATGGCATTTGGGTGACATTTGAAGGCGAGGGTGCACCGGCAGAACCCCAGCGTTACGATCTGGTTTTACAGGCGGTGGGCCGTACGCCCAATGGCAACAAAATTGGGGCCGAGAAAGCGGGCGTGCAGGTTAGCGACCGTGGCTTTATTTCTGTTGACCAGCAAATGCGTACCAATGTGCCGCATATTTTTGCGATTGGTGATTTGGTGGGGCAGCCCATGCTGGCACACAAAGCCGTGCATGAGGCTCATGTCGCAGCCGAAGTGATTGCCGGCCAGAAAAGCTTTTTTGATGCCCGTGTTATTCCTTCTGTGGCTTATACCGACCCTGAAGTGGCATGGGTTGGCCTTACCGAAGAACAGGCTAAAAAAGAGGGTATCAAAATCGAGAAAGGGGTTTTCCCCTGGGCGGCTTCTGGCCGGGCTATTGCCAATGGCCGTGATGAAGGTTTCACCAAATTGATTTTCGATGCCGAATCCCATCGCATTTTAGGGGGGGCTATTGTTGGCACCGGTGCCGGCGATTTAATCAGTGAAGTGGTTCTGGCCATTGAAATGGGCGCTGATAGCGTCGATATTGGCAAAACCATTCACCCACACCCGACACTGGGTGAGTCTGTTGGTATGGCAGCAGAAGCCGCACATGGCAGCTGCACCGATTTACCGCCTGTCAAGCGTAAATAACGCCATTTAACCATTTTGTGCTTAAAACTCTCTTATTTTTCATTTTTTTGAAAATTAAGAGAGTTTTTTTCTGTGCTCGCTTAAAATTACATATTCCCTGTCAAGTTTTATAAATAAATTGAAATGACTGTTGTACCAACCGAACAGCATTCCC